>CALCWU010000261.1 GCA_937905855.1 uncultured Mollicutes bacterium | reverse complement strand
TCATCATCAGGGTGAACCATTATAGCTTGGTCGGCAAACATTGTCTCTGGTCTTGTAGTAGCAATTAAAACACTACCACTTCCATCAACAAATGGATAATTGAAATAATAAAATGCTCCTTTATCCTCTTGATATACAACTTCAATATTTGATAGGGCAGTCTTAGCCTTTATATCCCAGTTAATAATTCTTTCACCTTGATAAATCCAGCCCTTATCGTATAAGTCCTTGAATACCTTGAATACTGCATCACTTAAGCCCTCATCCATTGTAAATCTTTCACGAGTATAATCAAGACTTAGACCTAAAGATGCCCATTGCTTGTGAATAATGTTTGCATATTCTTCCTTCCAATGCCAAGCATGCTTTAAATACTCCTCACGACCAAGATCATATCTAGATATGCCTTGTTCAGCAAGCTTTTGATCAACCTTAGCTTGTGTTGCAATTCCAGCATGGTCGCATCCTGGAAGCCAAAGAGCATCATAGCCTTGCATTCTCTTTCTTCTTATAATCATATCCTGAATTGAAGTATCCCAGGAATGACCTAAATGAAGTCTTCCTGTAACATTTGGTGGTGGCAAAACAATTGCATATGGCTTTTTACTAGTGTCACCAGCAGTAAAGTAGCCACCCTTTAGCCAAAAATCATATTTTCCTTCTTCAACCTCTTTGTGGTCATATTTTGTTTTCATTTCTTTCATTTTCTATCATCCTTTCATATTCATCTTTAGTCATTGAATACCATTTAGCATCAACAACCTCACCATTATATAATTTCTTATATTTTCTAAATAATCCTTCATATTGAAAGCCAAGCTTATTTATGACCCGCTCACTCCTTTGATTATATGTAAAGTGACCGCAGCCTACTATATCAACACCAAGCTTATTAAAAGCATAATCTAGCATTAATAAGCTTGCTTCTAAAGCATATTCATTTCCCCAAGCCTCCTGCTTAATTGAAAAGCCTAGATTTCTTGCATTAACTTTATTTCGAAATGTATTAGCATATAAGCTAATTGTTCCAATAAATTCTTTAGTATCCTTCAAGCATATGCAAAAAGTTTCCTTATTTATCATATGGGAATATAACACATTTTTAGCTACATCCAAACTTGGATAAGGCTGCCAGCCAGCATTATAGCCTATAATAGGATTACTACCAAATAAGAATAAATCATTTGCATCACTAAATTTAAAATCTCTAATTATTAATCTCTTACCAACTAGCTTCATATTTTACTCCATAACAAAATTATGATCAAAATTTACAATTAAATAGTAGGTCTTTTCTTCATTAGCTAAGGCTTCATATAAACCTCTTAAAATATCATCCTTTGATTTTTTTAAATCGGCTGGTAATAAAACATCAAAAATCAAATTTGTATGACTTGGTCCTTCAACAATCCTAAAATCATGAAGTGTTAATCTTTCATCAAGCGTCCTAAGCTCCATAGCTAATTTTTCTTTTAGTCTAATAACATTAGGGCTTTTATTGTCAATTGGATCCATATGTATTGTCAATAGACAACCATATTTTCCCCCAACCTCTCGTTCTATATTATCAATTATATCATGAATCTTATTAATATTTTCGTCACTAGGGACCTCAACGTGACAAGTCATAAAGCATTTAGTAGGTCCATACATATGACATATCGGATCATGTACTCCAAGAACATAAGGATATTGTTTGATATCATTTATTATTTTATTGACAAATCCTGGATCAGCAGCATCTCCAAGTAAAGGATTAATGCTATCCTTAACTAATCCTATACCACTAATTAAGATGAAAATTGATACAAGTACACCTAAAACACCATCTAGTGAAAAGCTAAGATTAGGTATAAAGAAGGTAATAATGCTTCCAACGAAAATAATACTTGTAGCTATAACATCATTTCGTGAATCCATTGCAGTAGCCTCTAAGGCAACTGAATGAATTAATTTACCAATTTTCTTATTAAAGAGGCTTTGCCAAATCTTAATTAAAATTGATATACCTAATATAACTAACACTAAAATATTAATAGTTGATTTTTCATTATTAATAATTTTTAAAATTGAGTTATACCCAAGCTCAAAGCCAACAAATAAGATAATAATGGAAACAATTAATGAAGCAATGTATTCCATTCTTTCATGACCAAAAGGATGCTCTCTATCGGGTGGCATTGCACTCAGTTTAAATCCAATAAGGGTAATTATTGAGCTACCCATATCTGATAGGTTATTGATACTATCAGCCATTATGGAAATACTTCCACTAATGATTCCTGCAAGCATCTTAATTGCAAAAAGAATTAAATTGGAAAAAACTCCTACAAAGGCAGCAAGAATACCATGAGCATCACGTACCTTCTTATTATTAACATCCTGATAATTCTTAATAAATACTTTTCTAAGTAAATTCACCAAACTCACCTCAAAAAAAAATCCTTGGAAAAAATCCAAGGACGAAATATTCGCGGTACCACCTTAGTTCAGAATAAAATTATTCTGCACTTAATTGCTTTAACGCAGCAAACGATATAAGCTACTTAATTTCACAAATATAGCTCCAAGACTACCTTCTTCCCTATAGCTTTAGCTTTCCACCACCCAGCTAATCTCTTTAAGTCTATATGAGGAATACTCCTTCTCTTCAACGCTTTTCTTGATTATATACCTTTTAGAAATAAAAGTCAATTATCTTTTATCAAAGTCCAGTGACAAATATTTCTATACCTATAGCTATTAAAATAATTCCACCGATTATTGCAGCCTTATTTTCTAATAATGAACCAAATTTTTTACCAATATAGACAGAAACAAATGATAGAACAAAAGTTGTAATTGAAACACATAGCAAAGCAGTAGTTAATTGTATTCTACTATATTCAATCATAATTAAACCAACTGATAGTGCATCAATTGAGGTAGCAATTGCTTGAACTAATAAGGTCTTAAAGGTTAATTTTTTATCTTCTTTTTCTTCCTCTTTATTTCTAATACCCTCAATTAACATCTTTCCACCAATAAATCCTAGTAAGATTAATGCAATCCATGGAACATATTTAGCAATAATATTTGTAAAAGCACTACCACATAAATAGCCAATAAAAGGCATCAATGCTTGGAAAAAAGCATACATAAAGGCTACAAGAATAACCTTTTTCACCTTCATTTGTGGTTCGTTTAAGCCATTGGTCATTGAAACAGCACTAGCATCCATTGCTAAGCCAACTCCAAGTAGTATTGATTGAATAATAAAACTAATATTCATAAATTCCTCCGAAAAAAAAACCTAGGCAAAAAATTGCCTAAGTCTCGTTTTTTAATATTTTGCCTGGATTAACCATTATGTAGACAAAATAACTATTACTAGCAAACTACTCCCTTAGTAAAGAGCATTATTAAGTACTTGTCCATTATAACAAATTTATAATTCTATTGCAACATTTTTTTTACGGAATATAGGTTTGCAAGTGATAATTTTTGATAATAGCTTGTAATAAATTCAAAATAACTATTATTATCAAATTCATAGCTATATTCATCATTAAAATTATAATTATATAATTCTTTAAAAACTAAACCATTTTTTAATTGATGACTATTTTTTCTATGCTTTGAGCATAAAAATCCACCATCAATTATACTAAAATCAATAATATTTTTATCCCCACAAACCACACAAGAATCTAAATTTGGCTTTCCACCAAAAACATAGGTCATTTTCGTTAAAAACAAAAGATATACATCCTTAGGATTTTTAGTTTTCATTAAGCTAAATGTCTTAATAACAAAGTCAAATATTCTTTTATCATATTTTTCATCGTGAGGTGATTTTAGTAAAAATAAAATTGCATAGGCATAAAGGCTTTTATTATAATCTTCCTTGATATAATCAAAATTTTCAATAATCTCATATGATTTAAGTTTTTTAAAGCTAGAACCATAGCTTGTAAACTTCAAATAAGTAAACGGCATTAAAAAAGCTAATTTTCCTTTAGAAAAATCCTTAGCATTATATAAATATACGCTTTCAAATCCTTCCTCGGTATAAACATTAACTATTTCATTGCTTTCCTTAGAATCAATCGAATTAAAAATAATTCCTCGTATTTCATCCATTTTATAAATTTTCACTATAGCCTAAATTATTTAAATCTTTAGCACTATCACGCCAATTTTCTTTAACCTTAATCCATAAATCAAGATGAACCTTTTGACCCATTAGTCCTCTAATTTCTTTTAGAGCTTGTTCCTTGATATTTTTAATCATCATTCCATTTTTACCAATTATTATTTTCTTTTGCGAAGCACGATCAACGAAAATTGTTGCAAAAATATCTAAATAACTAGGATTTTCCTCATTAACCTTT
>CALCWU010000260.1 GCA_937905855.1 uncultured Mollicutes bacterium | reverse complement strand
TCAGCTCCCTTTCAACTAATTATTATGGTTATTATTATACACAAAAAATTTTATTTGTATATATGAAAACGTTTGCAATTGAAATTTTATTTAATTTTAAGTCTTTTTATACTAATTTATTAAAGTCGAACCCCCTCGAATTATGTGTTTTTCGAATTTTATTCGGCATTTGCCGAATTTTATTCGGCTATCGCATTATTTGAATTAAAGCCTCATAACTATTTTTATTGTTCATTTTAGCAAATTTTATTAGGGAAATGTTCTTTCCTAAAAATTCAACCTCGTTATTTAAGTCAACATTCTCATCAATTAAGATAAAACAACAATCCATACATTTATTACCAATTATTTGATACTTCCTACCATTAATATAAACAAAGGCATTTGTTTGGTCTCTTGCTAGTCCATGAGCATAACCAATATTACATATACCTATTCTTGTCCTTTGACTTGCTACAAAAAAGCTTTCATAGCCAACTGCCTCTCCCTTTTCTATTTCCTTAATTGCAATTATTTTTCCATATAAAGAAACAGAGTCCTTATATATATAATAGCCAATTCTTAAGGTACAGCTACTCATAGCATCAATCATTACACTCCCACCTATATGCATAAGCTTATTATAATCACTGCACATATTATAAAAACTTTTAGCTAACTTATTATTAATTCTTTCATTTGTCGAATAGCTATGCATATAAATACCTGTAACATTATTAGATTTAACAATATCCTTAGGCATTTTCTTGAATCCAAAGCGATTCATCCCCATATCAAGCTTTATATGCATTTTTATATCATTCTTATCAAATAAATAAAATTCATCTAAACTAGAAATACTAACCGTTATATTATAATCCTTTAATACTTGAAAGCTTTTAGGTGCAACCCCTAGTAATAAAATAAAGACATCCTTATAAGCCTTTCTTAGTACAATTGCTTCCATTATACTTATAACCGCAAATTTATTAACACCACATTCATAAGCAATTTTAGCTATTTTTGTTAAACCAAAGCCATAAGCATTATCCTTAACAACTAAAATTAAATCCCTTGTCCCTTTTATACTCATTATATTTCTTCTTATTTGATCCTTGTCTATTAATATCATATTCTCCACCTTACTATATAATATAAAAAAAGATAGGCTAATATACCTATCTAATCAAATATTCAATTAAATAATTAAGATAATCATCTATTTCCTTATAACAGCTATAAAAATCAGATGTATACCAAGGATCATCTACTTCCTTATTGATATTCTTAAAATAGCTTAATAAATATATCTTATCTGTAGTATTAAATAATCTTTCCATATTATAAATGTTTTCATTATCCATACCAATGAAATAATCATATTTATCATACATATCGCTTTTTAACCTAATAGCTCTTTTATCACTACAATTAATATTTAGATTATTTAAGATTTTTTTAACGGGTGGATAAATCCCATTACCTATTTCTTCACTAGATGTAGCAAATGAATAGGCTTTAAATTTATCACTTAAATTTAATTTTCTTATCTTCTCATTAAATAAATATTCTGCCATAGGTGAACGACAAATATTCCCATGACAAACAAAAGCTAGCTTAATCATTTTAATCACTTCCATAAATTGGTTATAAATTTTTTTAAATCATTTGTTATAATATGCCCGTAAGGTACCTTAAGAAAGGAGATAATATGAAAAAATTATTATTCATATTTTTATTATTACCATTATTATTCCTAAATATAAATATTAAGGCTAGCTCTAATAGTGTAGGAATGGTTTCTACAAAAGGAAGCTCACTAAATATTAGACAATCTGCAAACACAAGCGCTAAAATTGTCTATAAGGCTCAAAACAAAAGCTATATTTCTTTAGTTTCCAAGCAAAACGATTGGTATAAGGTAGAATATAATACTAATACCTATGGCTATGCTCATAAAAATTATATTAAGGAAATTACGGCAACTAAAACAACCATTAAAACAAATGGTGGTAGCTTAAATGTAAGAAAAGCTCCAAATGGTGCAATCATTACCTCTTTAAAAAATAAAACTGAGGTTTATGAGCTATCAAGAAACGGCAATTGGAGTAAAATTCTTTATAATGGTAGTAAAACAGGTTATATAAATAATAGCTATTTAGCAACAACAGAAAAAATTCTTAGCTTAAATAATTATAAGCAGTTCGATACTCGCTGGGAAAGTTTAAAGGTTGGTCAAAGTGGTAAAACTATGAGACAAATAGGTTGTGCTATAACATCACTTGCTATTACTGAATCTTATCGTCAAAATAAGACTATAACTCCAGATGTAATGCTAAGTCAATTAAAATTCACAAGTAGTGGTGCATTATATTGGCCAAGCAATTATAAATCATATACAGGTTCAAACTATTTAAATAAAATTTATGAGCTTATAAATGAAGGCCGTCCCGTAATAGTTGGTGCTAAAAATGCTAGTGGAACCTCTCACTTTATAGTGGTTAAGGGCTATACAAATAGCTCAAAACAAAAATCAAGCTTTAAAATTTGTGATCCAGGCTCATCAGCAAGAGTAACACTTGATCAATTCTTTAATTCTTATCCCAATTTTTATAAGCTAATGTATTACTAGAATCTTCGAAATGAAGATTCTTTTCATTTACATTAAAAATAATAAAGCTACAGCAGTTAAAATAAGACTTAAAGGCATTCCATATAATATAAATTTCTTGTATCATTTGTTCTCCTCTCCGCTATTTTTAATTTCTTGTATGAGAAATCAACATCATGACTTTTTAAAATATTCATCCACATTATACCTGCAAGAGCGCCTACTGGCGTCATAAAGGCCCCAAGATTTGAGCCAACAATAGTTGCATAAACAAGATTAGTATTAAAATCAGCATATTTTAGCACATTAGTAAACAAAACACTCATTGGAATATTATTAACTAAATTGGAACAAGCATCAGCAAGTAAGCCATATAAGAATACATTCTTCGGTAAATGCTTACCAATAAATTCAAGTACGCCCTTATTATCCAAAGCAATTACAATAATAAACATACTAATTAAGAAAAATATTAAGGCATATGGTAATCTTTTAAGAGTACCTATAATAATCTTAAGGCTTTTTCTCCTAATTAAATTAATAATTATAGTCGTAATAATTAAACCAATTGCACATCCTAAAGCAATCAAGTAAGCCTCGATATTAATATAATTAGCTAGCGCAATTCCAACAATTGTAATTAATAAAAATAAAATTCCTAAAATTATTAATACCTTATCTTCTATTTTAACATCAAGCTCATCACAAATAATTTCACCTTTTAAATCTTTATGAAAAATAACACTTAGAATCAAAAATAAAACAATTGCACAAACAATTGATGGTAAAAGCATTTTACTAAGATAACTAAAAAAATCAATATTGAAATTAAACCCTAAATAGATATTAGTAGGATTGCCAATTATTAAAGCCATTGATAATGTATTGGCCGCAAAAAATTCCATTAATAAATAAGGTAAGGGATTAATATTACTTCTTTTTGCAAAATAACAAATAAATGGCGTAAGAGTTAAAATAATAATATCATTTGAGGTGAAAATCGTTAAAATAGATATCACCACAAATAGCATTGTAAAAATCATATATTTATTTTTAAACTTTTTACATACCAAATTAGCTAAATAAGAAAATAATCCAAGCTCATCTAAATAAGTAGATAGAAATGTCATTGAAAAAAACAAAACTAATATTTTAATAGGATTAATAGCCGTTTTGGCAGTTAAATTATTTACCGCATCACTAATTGATACAACACCAAATATCAAATAAATGATAGCTGTAAGACTACATATTACAATATATGTAGGAATATGTATTTTCTTTATTTTAATATAAGGAAAGAAAAATATAGAGCTAATAAATAAAATAATACAAATAAGTGCTAATATTATTGTAGGAATCATTTTAATTCCATCTCATAGGAAATAGCCCCAAGTACATATAAAATAGCCATTTCAGTTCTTAAAATTCTTGGTCCAAGTCCAACCATAATAAATCCAAGATGCTTTAAATATTCAATCTCAGATTCATCAATTCCACCCTCAGGGCCTACAACCACGCAAATCTTAGAGTCTCTATTTAATGATTTAACAACATTTTTAAATAAAGATATTTCCCCATCCTTAGCTGATTCCTCATAGCAAACAATTTTATAATCATATTCACTAAAATCAATTTTATCAAGCTTAAGTGCTTCCATCACCTTAGGAACTCTTAAACGATTGCTTTGTTCTGCAGCCTCCTTAGCAATTTTATTTAATCTAATAGTCTTATTTTTTATCTTACTAGGATCAACCTTAACAATACTTCTTTTCATAATTGTAGGAATAACACTATTAATACCAAACTGCGTACTCATTTTAATAATATCATCAAGCTTATCACCCTTAGGTAATCCTTGATATAAGGAAACATAAACAGGCAATTCATTATTATTTATTAATTTTTCAATCTTCTCATATTTAACATAATCCTTAGCAATTTCTACTAGCTTACATAGATATTCTTCATGCTCATTAGAAACAACAATTAAATCACCAATTTTGCCTCTCATAACATTTTTAATATGAAAAACATCATCACTAGTAATTACGTTATTTAAGAATTCATCATCACTTACAAAATATTTTTGCATTGGCTACCCCTTAAAATAAACATCAAATTCTAAAATGTCAAAAACAACCTCACCATCACGTTGAAGCATTGGATACTTAGTCTTTACATGAGCCTTATTTGTTTTAACAATTTCAATACCAACTCTTTTAAATAATAAATGCCATCCTAAAAAAATAAGTGGGAATATAAATAATAAAACACCAAGCTTAACCTTATGAATCATACAAACCTCTAAGGTTTTATCATCTCTTTTAGATTTTGGTGAAAGCTTCATTCCACCACCAAAAAATCTACCATGCTGAACTGTTACAAACCAAGTATCATCATATTTAATAACTCTTCCATCTTCTAATGTAACCTCAATTTCAAATTGCTTAAATTTCTTAAAAAGCTGAATACTTTTACGAAAATATCCACCCTTCTCACCACTAGCATGAGCATTACATACAGCCGCATCGATTCCACTACCAACACCATTAATGAATATTTCCTCATGATCATTATATTTGATTCTTGGAAACTCATCAATCATCTTAGTAACTTCAACAATTTTACCCTTAAAATCTCTAAAAAAATCATTACCGCTACCGGCCTTATATACAAAAACTCTTGATTTAATTTGAAGATCAGCAATTTCATTTATTAAGGTATGGATAGTACCATCCCCACCAAATAAAATTAACGCATCATCTTCCTTAAATACATTCTTAATAATTTCAAGCTTTGTATCTAATATATTTATAACCTTATATTCTTCATTTCTTTTTTTAAGCTTCTTTTCAATCTTATATAAATACTTTTTAGATTTACCATGAGAGCTTAAAGGATTGAATAATATATATCTCATTGTTTTCACCTACAAATCCATTAAAAGTATAACACAAATATTATTATTTAACAATAAAGAAAAAAGCTAGCTCTTTTTACAAAAGCTAACTAATTCTAAAGCCATACTATATTTTTCTTTAACTAATCTTGCTAAAGCATTATAATTTTTACTACGATTATTATAATTATAGTTAAGATTTAATTCATCATCATATTCTAAAATTTGAATAACCTCACTTAATTTATGACCATTATACATAACATCACCATCATCTAATGTTTGATAAACAATAAGTGGCAAATCCATTTTACAAATATAATTTTCACTATCAAAAATTAGCTTCATTCTCATATCATAAGCTTTGATAATAATTGTTTCTGTTTCCGTCTTTAAATCAAAATCAGATTTAATCTCATCCATAAAATCAATTCTTTTTTTAAATTCATTAATAATCATATTAGCATAATGATCCCTACTAACTAAATCAAAAAAGTTATTGACCTTAGCATTCTTATTTTTATATTTCTTTTCAATTCTACGATATTTGTCAATCTTTAAGCTATTATAAGCAACAATCAAAATATAAATAACCCCTAAAACAAAAGAAACGCTAGATAATACATCATGCTTTTTTACAATACCAATTATTAACATAATTAAAAAGAAAGCAAGCATACAAACCGAAATAACAATCCTAATAACACAATCAAATTTATAAGGATTATAATAATGAAGCAATGCTTTTACATTATCAGCAACAAGTATGGTACCAGCAATAGCAAACCCAATAAAAAATACAATACCTAAAGCAATAGATAGAATATCATTACTAATTAATCTTTGAAATATTCCCTCATCAGGAACAAATAAAATAAATAAAACTATCCCTACAACAAACAAAAAAATACCAAGTAATACCTTTCTCTTCGCGTGCATAACATACCCTCATTTCTAGATATATATTTATTTTATCACAACCCAAATTATAAATAAAGCCCCACTTACATGGAGCATTTATCATATTTAGCATACCTCGCAAACGTACTCACCCGTCAATGCGCGTTGATATCGGTTCAGTAGATAATGTATTTAGCATACCTCGCAAACCCTTTAGTGATTGTTGCAATCGATTATGGTGTTCAGTAGATAATGTATTTAGCATACCTCGCAAACA
>CALCWU010000259.1 GCA_937905855.1 uncultured Mollicutes bacterium | reverse complement strand
GCTTCCTCAAAGGTAATAGTCATTTCCTTTGAATATCCTCGCCTCTTGATGGTCCACCTCTTCTAGATGAGCCGCCACCAAAGAAGGAATTAATAATATCCTCAAAACCACCAAATCCTCCAGAGCTAAAGCCACTAAAGCCTGAAGATCCACCAAAGCCAGCTGTTGGATCATCAAAGCCATATTGATCATATTTAGCCTTTTTATCAGGATCGCCAAGAACATCATATGCCTCATTTATTTCCTTAAATTTCTCTTCAGCACCTGGTTCCTTATTAATATCTGGGTGATATTTTTTTGCAAGAGAACGATATGCTTTTTTAATATCATCGGCTGAGGCATTCTTATCTAGGCCAAGGACTTCATAATAATCTCTTTTCGCCATAATCTCTACTCCATTTCCTATTTAGGTGAAATAACACCTAGATTATAAATTCTTATCTAACAATTAAAGGTGGCTTACGCCGCCTTTATTGTCATAATTATTGAACATCTGAGAAATCAGCATCAACAGTTCCATCATTATTTGTAGAGCCATTGTTATTGTTGTTATTTCCACCATGCTCCTCTTGAGCTTGTTGATATGCTCTAACAGCAATATCCTGTGCCTTCTTCTCTAATGCTTCCTTCTTAACCTTGATTTCGGCTAAATCATTCTTATCCAAAGCAGCTTGTAATTCATCACAAAGCTTATTAGCCTCATTCTTTTCATCCTCAGTTACGTTCTTTAATTCTCCAAGTGATTTCTTAGTTTGGAAAATAAGGTTATTAGCTTCATTTACTAAATCAGCTTCTTCCTTACGTTTCTTATCGGCATCAGCATTTTCCTCAGCCTCATGAACCATACGATTAATTTCTTCTTCTGATAAACCAGAACCATTTTGAATTGTAATCTTTTGTTCCTTACCAGTTCCTAAGTTCTTAGCAGAAACATTAACAATACCATTAGCATCAATATCAAATTTAACTTCAATTTGAGGAACACCACGTGGTGCAGCTGGAATATCGCCTAATTGGAATCTACCAAGAGTTTTATTATCAGCAGCCATTGGACGCTCACCTTGTAAAACATGGATATCTACGGCTGGTTGGTTATCAGCAGCAGTTGAGAATACTTGTGATTTAGAACAAGGAATTGTTGTATTTCTCTCAATTAGCTTTGTAAATACACCACCAAGTGTTTCAATACCAAGTGAAAGTGGTGTAACATCTAGTAATAATACATCCTTAACATCACCAGTTAAAACACCACCTTGAATTGCAGCACCCATTGCTACAACCTCATCTGGGTTAACGCTCTTATTAGGCTCCTTACCTAATTCCTTACGAACTAATTCCTGAACAGCAGGGATACGAGTTGAACCACCAACTAATAATACCTGATCAAGATCCTTAGCAGTTAGCTTTGCATCCTTTAAAGCTCTACGAACTGGTCCTAAGCAACGATCAACTAATGAAGCAGTTAATTCATTAAATTTAGTACGAGTTAATGTTCTATTTAAATGAAGTGGGCCACTAGCACCCATTGAAATAAATGGTAAACTAATTTCAGCAGATGTAATACCACTTAAATCCTTCTTAGCCTTTTCAGCAGCATCCTTTAAACGTTGTAATGCCATCTTATCATTTGACAAATCTACACCAGTCTCGCTCTTGAATTCAGCAACTAACCAATCCATAATTGCCTTATCGAAATCATCACCACCAAGAACATTATCACCAGCAGTAGCTAAAACCTCAAATGTACCATCAGCTAAGCTTAAAATAGATACATCGAATGTACCACCACCAAGGTCAAATACAAGAACAGTTTGTTCCTTATCAGTCTTATCAATACCATAAGCTAATGCTGCGGCTGTTGGTTCATTGATAATACGCATTACATCAAGACCAGCAATTTTACCTGCATCCTTAGTAGCTTGACGTTGAGCATCATTAAAATATGCTGGAACAGTAATAACGGCCTTATCAACCTTTTCACCTAAATATGCTTCAGCAGTATGCTTTAGGTTTTGAAGAATCATTGCAGAAATTTCTTGTGGAGTATATTTCTTACCATTAATATCTACACGATAAGAGCTATCACCCATATGTCTTTTAATTGAACTTACTGTATTAGGATTAGTAATAGCTTGACGCTTTGCAACCTCACCTACTAAAATTTCATCACCCTTAAATGCAACTACAGATGGAGTAGTTCTTGCACCCTCAGGGTTTGCTATAACCTTTGGAGCACCACCCTCCATAACACTTACACATGAATTTGTTGTACCTAAATCGATACCAATCACTTTATTACTCATTATTATCTTCTCCTTTGTTTTCACATTCATTTTCATTTTTGGCTTCAACAGCCTTGCTAACCTTAACCATTGCTGGTCTTAGGACTCTATCTTTATACATATATCCAGCTTGCATTACCTCAACAACCATATTTGGTTTAACATCTGAAGTTTCAATAACAGCCATCGCTTGCATACTTGCTGGATCAAACTCCTCGTCTAATGCTTTAATCTCCTTTAATCCTTCAGCCTCCAAAACGCCTACTAACTGATTAGCAATCATTTGGAATCCAATCAAATAATTTTCAATTTCTTTGCTTGGTGCTGGAGCATTAACGATTTTAACAAGCATATCAACTGGATTAATAAGCTCACCTACAACCTTTTGTGATGCATATTTACGATCTCTTGCATGTTCCTCTTGTAACCTTTTACGAGTATTTTGAATTTCTGCTAAAGCTCTTAAATATTCATCTTTGCTTTTAGCAAGCTCAGCTTCTAATGAAGCAATTTGCTCTTTGTATTTATTTTTTTCCTTTTTAGGGGCTTCATCTTTTTTTACTTCTTCTTTTTTGATTGTATCCTCTTTTTGAGTTTCAACCTTTTCATCTAATTTAGCTTCCTCAGAACTCACAATCATAGCTCCTCTCTACTTATTAAATATTTTAGGCATTTCTTTAGCAATATATTCTAAAAGTGGTATCACTTTATTATATTGCATACGTCTTGGTCCTATTATTGCTATAGTACCATATTCTAATTCTTCATTAAAAAATGGAACCGAAATAATTGAACAAGCCTCTAAGCCATACTTTTTATTATCACTGCCAATTCTAATCTTTAAGCCATCCTTATTATCATTAAGGATTTCTTCAATTAAATCAGAATCAACAATGTTCAAAACATTTTGCATAATTTGTCTTTCCTGGAATTCAGGCTGGTTAAATAGTTTAGATAATCCTGAACTATATGAATCAGCATTTTGAAATCTAGCAAAGCCCTTCACCAAGAAATTTAGTACATCATCCCTAAAATCAACTATTTGTCTAATTCTAGGCTTTGAAGCCTCTCTACCAAGAACGCTTCTTATTTCCGATACTGAATGATCATACATTGCATTATCAAATAAAGAAATTAATCTTAACAAATCATCCATATTAAAGCCATCAGGTATTTTAATCTTTTGGCTTTGAACATCTCCAGAATTGGTTACAATCATCAAAACTGCTTCACTTACATTAAGGGGAACAATTTCAAGCTTAACAACCTTGGCATGATCACTACCACTACCTAAAACAATTGTGTAGCAATCATTTAGTTCACTAATGTAATCAACAATTTTTTTAATTGTTTCCTCTTTAGAAATCATTTTATCAGCAAATAAGCTATCAATATCCTTAAATATTCCTTCAACGCTTTGATCTCTTATAATCAAATGCTCCAAGTAATATTTATAGCCCTGCTCCGAAGGAATTCTACCACTTGAAGTATGTGTCTTTTCAAGATAGCCATTCTCTTCTAAGCTTTGCATATCATAGCGAATTGTTGCTGATGAAAAGTCCAAATATGGCTTTTCAGTCAAAACCTTTGAACCAACAGGCTCATTAGTTTCAATATAAGATTCGATTATTTCCTTTAATATTATTTTTTGTCTATCAGTCAGCATATAATCACCATCTTTTGCACTCCTCATTTCCTAGTGCTATTATATTATATAACTTTGTTTTAGCACTGTCAATAGAAAAGTGCCAAAAAAATAAAAAAGAGTGAAAAATCACTCTATTTTATAGCACTTAAAACATATGGATTGTTTTGACGTTCAAATTTAATAGTTGTTTTTTCACCATGCCCTGGATAAACAATTACATTATCATTAACCTCATTAATAATTTTCTTTAAAGATGCTTTCATATTCTTTTCATTTCCAGTTGGAAAATCAGTTCTACCCATCGAATATTGAAATAATGTATCTCCACTAAATAAAAAATCTTTATACAAGAAGCAAACACTACCCTTTGTATGTCCTGGAGTAGCAATTACCTTGAAGCACATACCAGAAATATTAATAACATCGTCATCTTCAAAATAATGAATATCAAGCTTATCCAAATCAAAACTCTTTTTTTTACCATATA
>CALCWU010000258.1 GCA_937905855.1 uncultured Mollicutes bacterium | reverse complement strand
CAAATAATCCCCAAATAGCTTTTAGCATTTAAAGGGTTATTATCTAAATCAGCTAAACAATCAAAACTAGTATCATCAGCAATAAGACTTAACCCTTTAATTTGCTTATTATTTAATAAATATATTAGGTAATCAAGATCACTATAGTTATAAATATCATTAAGCTTAACACACTTATTTTCTAAGGAATTTAAATTATAAACATCAAAGCTTAAGCCTTTAAAGGCTGTATTTAATTCTATTATTAAAGAATTCTTTAATTCATTTTTTAAACTACTAATAAAATAAGCATCTATTCCAAAATGTAACCACTCTTCAGCTATTATATCCTTATACATCATATCACCATTTTTAATATGGACAAAATATGACAAGGATATGCAAAAATAGACTATTTTATATCTATTAAATCATCATAATCAAAGCCATTTGCATTATAATTAAAATCATTTAATTCAATATTCTTAGCATTTCTAGCATATATAATATGCTCATGACTTTCAATGTTATTTAGCTCACTAGGTCTCAAATCAATATCATTTGTTGGCCAAGAGGTATGCTTTTCCAAATTAACATAGATATCATTAAATTTAATATTTTCAATGTTATTATTTTCACCATAAATTAAAATACCATTTTCACCACTTGTATTAATACCATCAAATTTGATATTATTAACCTTACCTATTTTAGTTGAAGAATTTCTTTTAACTGCTGTAATAGCAATTGCTTCAGCTCTTCCCCACCAATGAATTGGTGAAAATCTTCTTGTGTTAATTTTAATATTCTTAAAAATAACATTTTTAACATTACCACTATCTCTAAGCTGAATTGATATACCTCTATTAGATTTATCAATTATTATATTTTCAAACATAATGTTTTCAAAGTTTGAAACACTTTCACTACCAATCTTTATCGCAGCACTTGTTGATGTTAATTTACAATTCCTTACAACGATATTTTTAGTATCACCATATTTCTTATTAGCCTCTGTTGTCTTTAAGACAATACAATCATCTGCAGCCGAAATATTTGAGTTTTCAATTAAAACATTTTGACAATGATCAGGATCAATACCATCACTATTTGTCATCCTTAAATTATTATTGATAGTTATATTTTTAATAAATACACCATTACAACCTACAAGATGTGTAGTCCAAAAGGCGCTATTTTGCATAGTTATATTAGAAATATTAACATTTTTACAATTTTCAAAATAAATAAGTGGTACTCTTGGATAAAAGCTTCCCTCAATATGCCATTTAGTTACATTACCATAGAAAATCTTTTCATTACCATCAATAATCCCATCACCAGCAATACCAACATTTTCTTCATTATTAGCAAATATGAAAAACATGCTTGGTTTACCATCATACCAACAGTTCTCCCAGGTTGGAACATTAATTTTAGTATCTCTCTTACTATTAATATTATAAAATTCATTTAAATTACTAGTTGCTTCAATAATAGCATTTTTTTCTACTACAAGCGTAACATTAGATAATAATCTAATATATCCAACAATATATTTATGATTTTCTGGAGCAATTACCATTCCACCACCATTGTTGTGAGCATAAAGAATTGCCTCATTAAAGGCATTAGTATCATTAGTAATACCATCACCGACCGCATTAAAATCTAAAACATTAACATTCATGATTTCACCTTAAAAAACTAGATTTTGATATTTTTTATTATTTTTTAAGCCCTTAAGGAAAATTAAAGACCAAACAAGAGCAATAACACCAGTTATTGAATTACTTAAAAACATAGCAATACCACAAGCCTCATAATTTAAATGCATTGGATACATCATTATTAATAAAGCTGGAATTCTAAATACAAATAATGTTGCCATAGATAATCCCATTGTAATTCTTGTTTTTCCAAAGCCGTAGAAAATAGATTGACTAGCTCCTGTGAAGGCTACAAATAGTAAATCTACCCTTTCATATTTTACAATATTTAAAATCATTTGTTGATATTCCAAGTCATCTGGAGCAAAAAATCTAGCGATTTGATTTTGGAAGGCAATAAGCAAAATTAGACCAAAGCAAGCGATAATTAGTAAATAGATTAAATTTATTATAAATAGTGATTTAATTCTTTTACCATTATTATTACCTAAATTTTGGCTTACAATAGTCGCCCCAGCATCTTCAAACGAATTAATAACATTTTGAACTGAACCAGCAATAGTATTTGATATACCAAGTGCTCCTACACATTGCTTACCATAAACAACTGTTGCCTTTGAGTTAACAAAAACCTTACCAAAAGAAAATAAAAATCTACCTACAAATACAGGAAAAGCAATCTTAATAATATTTAATATCTTCTTACCATCTAAATTTAGTTCCTTAATACGTATCTGTAAGATATTCCTTGGTAAGAATAAAGAAACCATACCAAAGCTAAATATTGATAATTGAGCAATAAGAGTGGCTGCGGCAATCCAGGTCATATTAACATATTTTCTTAGGCCTGTATAAACAAATATCAAGGTTAAGCTTATTTTTATCACAATAACCATAATGTTTAAAATAAATAATAGTAGAGTATTTCCCTTTGATTTTTCAATACTTATATAAACATTATTCATAGTAGTAATTGCAAGAACACACATTTGCACATTATAATAGCCCATCGCATTATCAATTGTTGATTGGTCTGTTTTTAATATTTTTAATAAAGGTACACCAAAGGGAATAAATAATAAAGTTATTCCTGCAACTATTAACGCTAGAGAAAATAAAGTATTAGCAAATCTTTTAGCAAGCTTAATGTCACCCTCACCATATTTTCTAGCAATAATTATACCACCACCGGTGGCTACAGCTCCACCAAGTGTTGAGATCATATTTTTGATTTGATCAAGAACAACGATATCAGCAGCATCGCCAATCTTCTCCTTTTGAACAATCATCATATCAAAAATACCATACATATAATTACATAAATTATAAAAGACCAATGGTAAGGCAATCATTAAAACCACCTTAAGCATTGATCCATTTAAAATTAATTCTCTTTTTCTTAATGCTTTATTGTTTTCCATATAATCACCATCTTTAACAAAAATGATTATATCACTTTTCTTAAATAAGTTAAGGAAAAATTAGCACAATTATTAATCAACTACAACTTCACCATCATCTTTAATAGTGATAGTCATACCATCTTTAACATAATCTAAAAATTCATTACCTAAATTATCAATGGTAGGAATTTTATTATCAGTCCAAACACTTGCAAGAATAGCACCTGCAGCCGCAAGTGAATCAATTTGCTTAGAAAATAACAAAGCACCAGGATTACAATTAGTTACTGAAGAATTGAATAAAACCATTCCTCCCGTTGTTGAACCAATTGTTTGAGGCAAGCATAGGGCAACACCAACTGTTGATTTACCATATAGCTCTTTATTATTTTGATCAGTACAAATATTTTTTCCTTCTTTACAATTTTTATATGAGGCCAAAGTATTAAAGCCACTATGAGTAACGAGAGCCTTTAATGTTACACAGCCTGGAACCACAACACGTCCCTTAAAAATCTTACTCATGCTTCTTACCTCCTACAATTTGATCTAATATTTCTGCATCACTATAATATCTTGATGATGTATAGGTTCTTAATTTATTTGAATTAGTAATTACTGGCTTTTTAGCACATAATGGATTATTCATATACATCAAAGGACAAATATAGCTTACAACAACTCCCATACTCTTTAGCATCTTATACTCAGGCATATTACTAAATCTCTTTAAAACTGCTGGAGCTGTAGTAAATACCGTTTTAATCTTAACTTTTTTACGACCAACCTCATTTAGCTTATCCTGCAAATTATGAGTCCATTCTACAAGCTCTGTTAATGTCATATGAGGACAACCCATAAAGCATAGGCTAGGTTTAGCATCCTTATTCTTCCATATAACTGGATAATTATCCTTAATCCATTTTAGCTCTGCATCATCAATAACATAATATTTAGGATCATCAAAAATTAGCTTTTCACCATATTCTTTAGCTTCAGGAGTTAAATTTTCAATATGATATAAGCCAACTGAACCATTTGAAGCAGTTGCTGCACCAAAATTTTTCAAATATGTACAAGCCTCATTAGTAAGCTCTGTACCAATAAATTTATCAAGTCCCTTTATATAAGGAACATCCTCTAAAACCTTCATACCAATTGCTGAGCCTAATAGCTGAGCATCAGGCTTCGTAGATGTTCTAACATCAACAATCCAGGTTGCTTTTCTTCCCTCATCAGTTAATAATCCAAAATAAGGAACATAGCCAACAATTGAGCCAAACATTTCAATAATTCCCGAATTACGATTGCATCTAGCTCCTAATACTGAATTAGCATAATTAACAGCACTTGATTCTGCCCATGATAGAATATCACCCTTATTAGGCTTATTACCAACCTCATCAAAATAACAAGCACAAGTAAAGGCATCCTCATTTAATAAACCCATTTCCTTTAACTGACGTTCATATCTTTTTTGAGGTCCATACATAACCTTAAAAACAATTTTTTCAAGTAGACTTGCAGGCACATTTTTATCTACAGGACGAGGATCAGCTGAAAATAATTGCTTAGCAGTAACACCACCAGCTAAAAGCTCATCCATAAGTTCAAATACACCCTTTAAAATAAAAATTCCAAAGCTTGTCACAATATGACCATATCTACTTGTTACAGGTACCATCTTTGTGGCATTAAAGGTTTCACCATACATAACTAAGGTTTTCATAACCTTAGCCATTACCTCACCCTTACTACCATCTAATATTTCTTGTTGTTCTTTTGTTAATTCCATATTTTCACCTACATCTTCATAGCGACATCCCAAGCACGCCAAATTACAGTTCTCAAGTTACCAACACCATTACAATCACCAACTAAATAAACCTTTTTACTAGGCTTAGCAAGTGGTGTAGGATTATAGCCAATTGATCTAATAACACTATCAACTGCAATTTCCTTTAGATTTCCATCCTTATCCTCAATTAAAACTGAATTATTTTTAATCTCCTTTGTCTTTGTATTTAAATGTACCTCAACCTTGTTTAAAGCAAAGAATTCTCTTAAATAAGATGAGTTTGCAAGACAAACACCCTTAGCTGCAATCAAATCATTTTTCATTTCAACAATGATTGGCTTCTTGCCCTTTAAATATAAATCATAAGCAATTTCACAGCCAGTTAAGCCTCCACCAATTACACAAACCCTTTCGCCAACATCTTTCTTATTCAATAAATATTCACAAGCCTCAATACTGTTTTCAATACCCTTAATAGGAATATTTTTAGGCTTAGCTCCTGTTGCAATTATAACCTTATCAGCCTTTAATGAATTAATATCATTAACTACTGTATTAAATTTAATTTCAATACCTAAACGCTTTATCTCACGCTCATACCATTTTAATAATTCCTTATCATGAACCTTAAAAGATGGCGCAGCTGCCGCATTAAATACTCCACCAATTTTATCGCTTTTTTCATAAACTATAACATTATGACCACGCATTTTTAAAACTCTTGCAGCCTCAAGGCCACCAATTCCTGCACCTACAATAGCAATATTAAGTGGCTTTTTAGTCTTAACAATTTTGTATTTTTTTGATTGCATTGTCATAGGATTTAGGGCACATCTTGCCATACCAGCAACATCTGACAATGATTGATCATTACTTGTTCCATTATAATGACACATTGTAAAGCAAGCATTATGACAATTAATACAAGGCATAATAGCCTCGGGCTCACCATTAATTAGCTTTGTTACCCATTTAGGGTCAGTTAAAAATTGTCTTGCTACACCCATAGCATCAATCTCACCATTAGCTATTGCTTTTGAAGCAACATCAGGAGTCATCTTTCCTGCACAAACAACCGGAATATTTACATATTTTTTAATTTCAATTGCATCATTTAAATTACAATTGCTAGGCATATATACAGGTGGATGAGACCAATACCAGGCATCATATGTACCATTATCCGCATTAAGCATATCATATCCAGCTTCCTCTAAATACTTTGCAGCTCTAATGCTTTCCTCCATATCACGACCAACCTCAGTATATTCTTCACCAGGTAAAGCTCCCATTCTAAAGCCCTTAGTTTTAGATACCACTGAATATCTTAAAGAAACTGGAAAGTCATTACCACATTCCTTTTTAATCGCTTTAACAATTTCTACAGGAAAGCGATATCTATTTTCAAAACTACCACCATATTCATCAGTTCTTTGATTAGTATATTTCATTGTAAATTGATCAAGTAAATAGCCTTC
Organism: uncultured Mollicutes bacterium; assembly: GCA_937905855.1. Taxonomy (GTDB): domain Bacteria; phylum Bacillota_I; class Bacilli_A; order Acholeplasmatales; family Anaeroplasmataceae; genus CAKQDS01. The sequence goes on along the minus strand of CALCWU010000258.1, from coordinate 1,016 downwards.
ATGTACAGCATGAATTTCAACTCCATCAACACCAGCCTCCATACAAAGCTTTGCTGTTTTGGCAAATCCATCAATCATTTTATGAATTTCTTTAACTGTTAAAGCACGTGAGGGAACCTTATCAGACCAACGATTAGGATTTGGACTAGATGAAGCTGTTAATCTATCAAGATTAATTATAGGCTTAGCTAAAACCCTAAGCACAGGATTAGTGTACATATGCTCCATCATTGGACTAATAGTAAATGATCTACCAAAGCCTGCAGTTAGCTGGACAAATAGCTTTGCTCCTGTCTTATGAAACTCCTCCATGTATTTCTTTAATTCCTTGAACATATGCTTATTTTGATATAACCATCTACCAAATAAAACATTTCTAATAGGAGCAATGCCAGGCAGTACTAAACCAACATTGTTTTTAGCTCGCTCTAATAAAAAATTTGCAGCTTCTTTATCAAAATGATGAGGCTCCATCCAACCAAATAATGATGTTCCTCCCATTGATGTAAGCACAATTCTATTTTTTATCTCAACGTTTCCAATCTTCCATGGTGTAAAAAGTGGACTATATTTTTCATTCATTTTAATACTCATTCCTTTCCTAAAAACGCTTACCACATTTAAATTATACCTTAAATCAACCTAAAAAAAAAGAACTTCATTGCAACAAATCAAATATTTTGTCGCAACAAAGCTCTTAACCATTTAATTTATAATTTCAAGACGACAAAGCATATCAGCATCTATATTGTTAGCATTTTCACTAACATTTAATACCTTTGAAACACTCACATATAAAGTCAAAGCCGTATTGAAAAATAATTTGCCTTCTAATATTTCAACTTCATTAAAATTAATAGAGCAATATGCACCACTAAATGCATATTTGTTTATCTTATTAATTTTACCATTAAAATTCAAGATGCTTCTAAAATAATTGTAGCAAAATGAAAAAGGTAATATTTCTTCAATATCATTATCAAAATTAAATTCACCATCTTTTGGTAAAACTGCAT
>CALCWU010000257.1 GCA_937905855.1 uncultured Mollicutes bacterium | reverse complement strand
TTAAATTCGTTAATTCAACATTCTTATATTTTTCTTTTAAATCTGATAGAATCCTTTTCTTTAATTCAACAACAAATTCTTCTCTATTATCAATATTTACATATAAGCTTGCCATATCTATCCATATGACATTATGCTTATTTAAATGTTTTAAATATGAACTATCTTTAGATATATTTAACTTATCAAATATATCTTTAGAATCACATCCCTTAGAATAATAAGCATTAAGCATTGAAAGTGTCATCGTTTTTCCAAAACGTCGAGGACGTGTAACACACATATATGATCTTTCAGAGCCTAAAAGCTTGTTACATTCTTTAATAATCATCGATTTATCAATAAATATATCTAATTTCATATATCTTATTAACTTAGAATTATCACTATTTAAAAAATAAGACATTGTACCACTCCTCGCATAATTTATGGTGTAGATTTAGGCCTTTGATAAGCCTAACTGTATGTTATTATTTTACCATATTAAGACTTCGAATACTACTTCAAAAGCTATTTATTTTTTCTTTTGTTAATTTATATCATTCTTTATTAAAATTTATATTCGATTATTGACATTAACAACAAATCGAAAACGCAATTTTAAGTATTAAAAATGAGTGAAAATACCATAAAAATATGGTATATCACTCATTTTTTTATTTCTTAGTTAAAACACAAACTGATTCAACAGCTGATGTATTTGGGAACATATCAATTGGTTGAATTGAATTAATGTTATATTTTTGTTTTAAAATTTCTAAGTCCTTGGCTAGTGTAGAAGGATTACAAGAAACATAAATAATTTTATTAATTTCATAGCTTAATAAGTCATGACAAAGCTCTTCACCAAGTCCAACACGTGGAGGATCCAAAACAACAACATCAAAGTTCTTTTCCTTCATTATATGAGGGATAAGTTCTCTTGCATCACCTTGATAAAAGCTTGCATTATTTATTTTATTAAACTTGGCATTTTCTCTTGCTCTTAATACACTATCCTTATTATATTCAACACCAATAACCTCTTTAGCATTTTTAGCTAAATACAAACCAATTGTTCCAACACCACAATATGCATCTAAAATAGTTTCATTGAAAGACAACTTGGCAGCCTTCTTAATAGTTTCATACATTTTTTCAGTTTGAATAGGGTTTAATTGGAAAAACGTAGTTGGTGTTAGATTGTATTTAATATTACCAATTTGCTCAACTATGTATTCTTTTCCTGCAATATGATTAGTTTGATCACCAAAAATCATACCCTTGCGGGCTTCATTAAAGTTTTCATAAACACTTACGACATTAGGAATTTCCATAAGCTTATTAGCCAATTCCTTAATCTTATTTGTTTTCTCAAGACAAACAAGGCATACCTGAATTTCATTTGTTTTAAAGGAAATTCTAGTAACTAAATAACGAATAACTCCTCTATGATACTTAACATTATAAAGAGGAATTCCTAATTCATCAATAGCTTCAAGTATTTTCTTATTTGCCTCATTTAACTTATCATTTAAAACTAAACAAGAATCAACCTTCAACCATTCATTTGAATCATCCTGTAGCATTGCAATTGAAGTTTTACCAGAATTTTTAAATAATGATACAGCATTTTTATTACGATAACCAAATGGATTGTCCATTCCTATTGTTTTCTTAATTTCAAAGCTTTTAGTGTTAATTGTTGTATACCTATTTAATGCTTCAATTACAGCATCTCTTTTAAAATCGCACATTTTAATATAATCAATGTGCATAGTTTGACAAGCACCACAATTTTCATAATATGGACATTTAGGCTCAACTCTTTGTGGTGATTTATGCTTAAATTCCACAATCTTAGCTTTAGCCATTTTAGGTAATACCTCAGTAACCTCTACATCTACTCCCTCACCTGGAATAGCATTTTTTACAAATATGGTCATTTTATTATAAAAGCCAATGCCTTCACCATTTATTCCTAATCTTTTAATATCTAGAATAAATCTATCTCCTACTACCAATTGCGCCATTTTTTTACCTCTTCAACATTAAAAAAATCAAATTTTGATGTATTTCCATTTCGTGAATAAATTCCAATTCTGCTTCCAACCCATTTACCCTTTGTTGCCACAAATTCAAATTGCTTTAGCATATTACCATTAAATCCAAAATAATATTTTTCACCATCAAAATGAAGACTAAAAGAAATTTTTTCTTCTAAATATGGTTCTTTATATATAATCTCTTCATTACCATCAAATGATCCTTTAATTATTTGTACCATTTTATTATTCAAAGAAATATAAGCATATTCCATACCCATCACAAACAAACCAACATCACTTCTAACTTCACTTACAAGAGTATTTACATTAAAAGCATAAGAATTAATTTTCATAGATAATGATGCAGCATATAAATGTAACGGTTCATTACTATTATAGCCTTTATAATATAATCCTTTATTAACATAGAACCAATCATTTTTTCTATTTGCAGGTGTTTGCCAGTGCATATTAAGCTTTTCTTTAAAATCATCACTTAATGCATACTTATGATTTAAATAATTTTTATCATTATGATCAACATCTATATTAATTAAATAATCATGACTTAATACAGGTGAGCCACCTAAAAGAGGATCTCTACACAATCCACAAATAGGCCAATCATTATGCCATTCAACAGGTTCAAGACAAACAATTCTACCATAAGCATTTTGATCAGTAAAATGAATAAATGCATAGTTATCATTATCATCAATATCTAAAAGAGCACCTTGATGTGGGCCATTAATTTTAGAATCATTTTGTAGTAATACAATTTTAGTTTCATACGGACCATAGACATTTTTACTTCTTAAGCATACCTGCCAGCCAGTTTTAACAGATCCAGCAGGAGCCATAATATAATAATAGCCATTATGTTCATTAAATTTTGGACCCTCAATTGTCGGATTATCATTATGACCATCATAAATTATTGTATATGTATCACTAATTTTTTCTTTTAAATCCACTGATACCTCATATAATCCTAGACAAGAATTAAATCCTATTCTTGATTTAACAAAGCCTACTACCAAATAAGCCTTATCATCAATCCAAATAGGACATGGATCCTCAATACCCTTACCAGGAATTAAACACCAAAGTTCGCTCCATTTTCCAAAAGGATCTTTAGTCTTTGAAACGTATATTCCCTCATCTGGAAAAGGAATTATTGCATAAAACCAACCATCATGATATCTAATAGCTGGAGCCCAAGCACCGCAACCATGAACAACACTATCAAATCGAGAAAATGGAATTTTATCATAGACATAATTAATTACTTGCCAATCAACTAAATTCTTTGAATGAAGAATTGGTACACCTGGAACATAATTAAAGCTTGAAGCAATCATAAAAAAGTCATCACCAACCCTAATTGCATCAGGGTCTGAAAAATCTTGCACAATTATTGGATTCTTATACTGCATAATAAAATACTCCTTAGTGAATAATTGAAATTCCTGCTATTCCAAGCATTCCTAAAACAACTAAAATAGCAAATACTAAATATAGAACAACAAACACAGGCTTTTTCTTTAATGTTGTTGCTACAAAACACCAAGCAGCAACCAAAATTGCAACTATCATTGCATAATGAGAAACTGTGTTTAAAATGCCTAAATCAAGATGTACATTTCCTCCACAAAGTCCATTAATAATCTTATTAATAACAACATTTACTAACCACTCAATGCCACAAACCATCATTACAATAAATGATAATAAGCCAGCAATAAACCAATTAAAGCTTCTTTTTGATGAAGACATAATATCCCTCCTAAAAATCTAGATAAATTATATCATACATAATTGAAAATGTAAAAGAAATCTGACGAATGAAACATAAAATTCATCCTAAATATAGCATAACACTATCTTCTTCATTTATTTTTTCACCAGCTTCAGGAGATTGATAAATAACCCTTTCCCCATTACCATAAAAAGCCAATTTATAGCCTTTAGGAATTTTAATATCTTTTTTACCAACACCAACATAATTACTAACAGTATATTTTTTAGTATCTATAAAATAACGATCAATTCTATTTATTTGATTATCGTAATCCTTATCTATTTTCAAATAAGGCAACACCTGCTCTAATATTTTTCCAACAATAGGCGCTGCTACAACACCACCATATTGAACCGTATTTTTCGGATTATCAATTGCTAAAATCATTGCTACCCTTGGATTGTCAGCTGGAGCCATTCCTAAAAATGACAAAATATATTGATTAGAATAATGTCCATCAATTACAGTTTGACTAGTTCCAGTTTTTCCCATTACTCTCATGCCTTCAACATATCCACCTCTTCCAGTTCCACAAGCAACAACTCTTTCTAAGGCATAGCGCAT
>CALCWU010000256.1 GCA_937905855.1 uncultured Mollicutes bacterium | reverse complement strand
AACATATAGTAGTGAATATGGAAGTGCTCCATCAGCTGTTAGTGGTATTTATAATTTACCAGAGCTTCCAGTTATTGAGGATACTCAAAATAACGGCATATGGTATCGTTTTAATGGTTGGTTCTATGAAAATGGAACTCAGGCTGTTTATGGTGATACTATTACTGAAAATACAACATTATATGCTCATTTTTATGAGTTAAGCTCTAAGGATGAGATTACTTATAGCATAACATTTGTAACAAAATATAGTAAGACACCTGCAATTGTTTATAATACTACAAAGATTAATTCACTTCCTACCTTTAACAATAGTGTTACTTCAGATGGTAAAATATATTATTTTAAGGGCTGGAGTTATGAAAATGGTGAAATTGCTAAAATAGGTGATACATTAAGTAGTAATGTAGTTCTTACAGCTATTTGGGAAGAAGATACAACTAAGTATACTATTACGTTAGATCCATTAGATGGAACTCTTACAACGACTACATATGAAGGTTTATATGGTACAATGATTGATTCAGAACCTAAGCCAACATTAGAAGGCTATAGATTTGTTGGTTGGTATTATAATGATGAGCTTATTTTATTCCCATATAAAATAACTAAAACAATAACTTTAGTAGCAAAATATGAAAAGCTATCAAGTGATGAAAATTTAGATACTGATTATGTATTATTTAAAGAGAAGGATGAAAATGCATTTTCTATTTATCTTCAAAATGTTAATGGCAATATTTTGAAGAATGGAACAATTTCTTTTAATTTTAATAATAATGCTAAAATAAGAAGATTTAGCTTAATACATGGAGTTTCAATTGATATAGAAAATAATGAATTACAATTCAGCTTTTCCTCAGGCATAAATAATTCATATATTTATTTAGGAGATGTAGTTTTAGAGTCAATTAATGGTGCTAGTAGTGTAGTTTTGGATGCAACTCTAAGTGATGATTTACAAACATTTAAGGTACTTGGATTTGAAATGAATCTAGTAATTAATGAACCATACTTATATTTTACGATTGATAATTTTAAAAATGATTCTATGTCATTTACTGTTACAGTTCATTTAGCAAATAAGAATAAAGATAATGTATATGCTATAGATTTTATTTTAAATGTTCCAAGTAGTGTTACTGTTGCAACGGTTACATCTGATACGTTTGATAACTGTGGAATGGATGATATAACGAATACAGTTTCTTGCTCTTTTTCAAACTCTAGCAAAGGCATAAATGATACTGATATTGAGCTTTGTACAGTAACGTTTAATAAAAAAGATAAGGATTTTGCTGGTAAGGTAAATATATCATTTTCTGATGAAAGTGATGCAAATTATTATTACATTGCAAGTTCACTTACGGAAGTAAATGTTTTAAAATATTTGAGCTTAGAATTAGAGCTTGCGGCAATAACTGGTGATTTAAGCAGTGATACATCACTTAGCATTACAATTGATGATAAGGAGATTGGTATTTTAGAGAATAGTACATATACTTATCCAACTCATATTAATAAGCCTTATGTAAAGCTTACAACTGAAACTAATGAAAAGTCATTTGCTTCCTTAGGCAAGGCTATTAAGGGCCAAGGTGGATTTACAACTAATGTTAGTCTTAATTCTGGAGTTGATAACGAAATAAAGATTTTGGTTACAGCTGAGGATGAAACAGTTAAAGAATATACAATAATTATTACAAGAGATGCAATTACTAAGACAGAAGCTAGTCTTGAGTTATCCCTTCATGGAAATAATAAATATGATAATTATTATAATGGATTAATTGCAATTGATATTTATTTAAAGAATTATGCCTATGATTTAAGTAGTGCAAGTATAATTTTTAATTTTGATTCTAGCTTATTTAAAATTAGTAAATGCGATGCGCAAGAGGGATTTGTTGCTAATCTTGGTACTAGTGATATAACATTTACTAGAAGTGATGCTATAAATTCAGACAATATTTATATTGGAACAGTTTATTTTGAGGTTATTGGAAACTTAAATATAGGAACATATAACTTCGAAATTACTGATGATTCTGTGATTTACTCAGCTGATAAAAATGCTGATACAACATTTAGTATAACTAATACTTCTTTAGAGGTTATTTCGGGAGCAAATCCGATAATTACTAGCATAATAATTAAGGAAACTGGAACAAGTAATGTATTATATAATATAGACAATCCAGAATTTATTGATGGCTTATTTGAAGTTCCAGAATTAGCATATAAATATAAAAATATTGATATTTCTTTGACTACAAATAGTGGCCTTGCAATTTATGTTAATGGTAAAGAGTATAATAGTAAGTATTTATTTAGCTTTAATGATGAGTTTGATGGTTCTATAAATATTCAAATTAAAGCAACGCAGACCTCTACAACAAGAGATTACGAGCTAGTACTTAATAGAAATACTGGTGATAGTGATAATACTCTTAAAAGTATTAGTGTGAGTGTTGCAGGAACTAATAATGTGCTTGTTATTAATAAGCTTGCCGATAATAGCTATGAGGCAGTTTTAAATGATGTTAGCTATATTAATAGATTAAATGTTGTTGTTTCAGCTATAAGTAATTCAAGCCTTGCAACTATTAGTGGAACTGGATCATTTGATTTAAATGTTTCAGAGAATGTTATAAATATTACAGTTACATCAGAAAATGGTATTGTTGCTAATTACAAAGTTGTAATTAACGTGCTTGATAAAGAGAAAGCTGTTATTAAATCTAATAACATTTCTTCATTAGGTCATGTTTATAGTGCTAAATCGATAAGTACAAGTGATGTTAGCATTGAGGCATTAGCTTATGGTATGAAATTAACAAGCTTTAATACAAGCGTTGTATTTAAAGACAGTAATGATGAAGAGGTTACAAATCCAATTAATGTTGGAACCTATAAGGTTGTAATTCAAATTCTTGCTAGTGATGATTATTTAGCATCTGATTTTGTAGAAGAAGAATTTGTGATTAGTGCTTATGAGGTAGTAAATGATGATTTAAATGTAATATTTAAGGAAGATTTATTTACATACACTGGCTCTAGCATTATTGATGTTATTGATCATTTAGAAGTTAATGATGAGATTATATCTGATTCAGAATATGTTGTTAAATATAGTGATAATATAAATGCTGGTACTGCATATATTACAATTACTGCAAATGGTAATTACATTATTGAATATGAAACAGCGTTTATAATTAATCAAAAATCAATTAGTGATAGTGATATAAATGCTAGTGTTTCAGATAAAGAATATAATGCTTCAAAAATCGTTTTAGATTATAATGATTTCACAATTAAATATGCTGATTTAACTTTAACAAGTGATGATTTCGAGATAATTAATTCTGATTATCTCGAAGCTGGAAGCTATCTTATTAAAATTAATGGTAAGGGTAATTATAAAGATTCAAAAACATTAAGTTTTAAGGTTACTGAAGTGAAAATGACATCAAATAATACAACCGTTGAGATTGTAGGCGAGACTGATGGCACTTATAGTGTTTTATATTCTGGAAAGCCTAATACACCAGCCATTGTTTTAAAAATTAATGGAAATATTGTTTCTAGCGATAATTATACAATTTCTTATGAAAATAATACCAATGCTGGTAGAGCATTAGTTATTGTTAATCCTGTTTCTGGTAAATCACTTAGTGGTGATAGCATATCTAAAGAATTTATTATTTTAGGAATTGATATAGCTAGTGATGACGTTAGTGTTGATGAGATTACTGATGGAAGCTATACTTATTTAGGCAGTGAAATTAAGCCTGATGTGATTGTACACTATAACAATAGCATATTAGCATCTAGTAATTATACTATAACATATAAGGATAATATTAATGCTGGGTTGGCTACAATAATTATTTCTGGTACTGGTAATTTTAGTGGTACTAGAGAGGTTAAATTTAATATTGCAAAGCGCTTAATTAGTGAAGCATTAAGCTTAGATTTAGAATATGATAATGTTATGTATAAGGCAATTAGCTATGAACCTCAAATTATTAATTTAAAATCTAATTATGGCATTGCGCTTGCTGATTTAAATGTCATTTATAATAATAATATAAATGCTGGTACTGCTGATGTTATAATTACAATTAATAGCGATAATTATAGTGGAAGTATTGAAAAAACATTTGTAATTGAAAAGTGTGACCTTTCGTCTAATTTTGTTAGTGTAAAATATGATTTGGGAACAAACTTTAAATATAGTGGTAATTCAATTACGCCTCAATATAGCCTAATACTTAATAGTGGTGAAAATGAGTTAACTATTTCAAATGATGATTATAGTGTAAGCTATCCTTATGGCACTGATTTTAGAAATATTGGCAAGAAGAGCTTCTTGGCTACAGCAAATGCTGCTTCTGCTAATTTTAAAGGTAGTATAGCCATTGAATTTGAAATTATTGCTGCTTCAATTAATGAAGTTTCTTTAGAAGCAGTAGAAGATCAAAAGTTTATAGCAATGGAAATTAATCCAGATTTAGTTTTAACCTATAATGGTATGAAGCTTGTTCTTGGTAAGGATTATGAAATTAATTATCTTGATAATTCTAATATTGAGGTAGGACAAGCGATTGCTGAAATTTCTGGTATAGGTAATTATAGTGATAGTGTTCAAAAGATAATATTTAATATTGTTAAAAATACAAGTGCTACCTTTAGAGTATTAGTTGTTGATGATAATTTGATTTATAATGGTAATTCTCTAAAGCCAACAATTACATTATATATGGATGACAAGGTTTTAGATGCCAAATATTATAATGTTAATTATCCTACTGATTTAATAAATGCTGGAGTTAAGGAAATAAGCATTGTAGGAATTGGAAGTATTGAGGGATTAAATATTTCTTCAAACTATGAAATAAAGAGAAGATCTCTTACATCATCTGATATTACAATTAGCTATCAGGAGCAATGTAAATATACTGGTAAAGAAATATACATTACTAATTTATCAATATCATATAAGGGCGTTGCCTTGACAAGTAGTGAGTATGAGATTACTTATGAAACAGAAAATCTTATTAATGTTGGTACTAAAAATGCAAGAATTACGGGATTAAATAATTTTATTGATGATTTAAGTATTTCGTATAAGATTATAAGTATTTATTTAGATAATCCTACAGAAGAAGAAAAATCACTTATAACTATTGATGAAATTTCTGATGTAGCATACAAGGGTACTTCAATTAAACCAGTAGTTAATATTTATTTTGATGGTACTCTTCTTACTATTAATGTTGATTATAAATTAACATATGATACTGATTTAATAAATGTTGGTACTAAAAATATTAAAATTGTTGGTATTAATAATTTTGAAAATTATGAAAAGACAATAAGCTTCAATATTGTTAAAAAGGATATTAATGATTCTGATGTAATATTTAGTGATACAGAATCTGTGATGTATACTGGTAGTGTGGTAAAGCCTACGATTACAATAGCTTATGGTGAAATTAAGCTTACAATAGATGTTGATTATACAATGTCATCTGAGGCTTTTGAGGTAGGAGATGCTACTGCAGTAGTAACAGGTATAAATAATTATACTGGCGTTAAGGAAATAACATTCAAGATTATTAAGGAATCTAATGTTAAAGCTACTTTAAATAATACAAGCTATATTTATACTGGCTCTGAAATTAAACCAACTGAATTTACATTTACAGTAAATGATGAAGAGGTTATAATTGATTCTTCTAAATATGATTTAGTTTACAGCAATAATATAAATGTAAGCTATGATGGCGATGACATCATTGCTGGAGCTAGCCTAACAATAACCTTTAAGGAATCATATGAGGGTTCAATTAAGCTAAGCTTTAAGATTAATCCTAAGAATATCGGTTCATTTGCTGTTAAGGATGTAGAAGAAAGCTATCCTTATGAAATAAATGGTGTGCGTCCAAGTTTTAGTGTTTATGATGATAATAAGCTAATAGATGCTAGCAATTATTCTGCTTCATATTATCGTAATATGGAAATAAGTACTACTGATAATAAAGCCTATATCTTAATTAAGGGTAAGGGTAATTATACTGGTACTCTAAGATATGAATTTGAGATTATTCAAAGAACATATAGTGATGATGAGATTGAGATAGTATTTGAATCAAAATATTATTATACTGGTTCAGTTATTAGTCCAAATTATTTAATTAACATTAATAATGAGGCGACAACGATTGCTTCAACAATTAGTTTCTATTCAAATAGTCTATGTGAAAATGAAAAGTCACCTTTAAATGCTGATATTTATTATGCTAAGGTGTCATTCTCATGTGATGAATATCGTGGCGAAAAGATTGTTAAATTTGAGATATTAAAGGTAGAATTAAGTAATTCCTTTATAACTGTTGATGCAAATGCTATATATAATGGTAATGATATCACTTTGAATCAAAATAGCTTAGAATTAAAATACAATGAAATGATTTTAGTTTTAAATACTGATTTTAGCTTAGAATATGAAATAAATAAAAATGCTGGACAATATGATCTTGTTATTAATGGTATAAATAACTTTACTGGAGCAATTAATACAAAATATACAATTAATAAAGCTAAGCTAAGTTTAAAGGCTAATGATTTAACAAGTCAGTATAGTGAGGATATTAAAGAATTAACTTATGAAATAGTAAGTGGTGAAATTTATAATGATGACATTATAGATGTTAGCTTAACTACTTTGGCTACTAATAGTAGTAATGTTGGTGATTATAGTTCTTCTAACACTTTTATTCCAAATGATAATTATGAAATAACTCTAAATGAAGGTACATATAAAATAACTCCATATATTATTGTTATTTCTAGTCTTGATCAGACTAAGAAATATAATAATAAGCTTCAGCTACCAACTCTTCCTATAGAGCTTCCTAGTGAGGTTAGCGTTACTTATTATAAGGATGGCGAAGTCTTTGAGGGTATTAAGGAGCAAGGTGAATATTCGCTGGTTGCTAGATTTACAACAACTACAAATAATTATGAGGTTCCTTCTGACATAAGCTTTATTTTTAAGATTGAAGTAAGTAAATCTATTGAAATTAAGGCTGATTCGCAAATGGATTTTATATACATAAGTGTAGAAATTAAGCGTGGTAGAGAATATAAATATCGTAGAACCTATACAGAAATGAATATTACTCATGGTATTGATGATGTTGGTGAAAATACCTATGGTATTAATGAAAATTATATTATTTTAGGTCAAGTATTGCCACAAACTAAGTTTGCTGATTTAGTTGCCGGTTTAAATATCGATGCTAATAATATTAGAGCTTATCGTTATGCCAGCAACAAATACACATTGTTATATGATTGTGATGAAACTCAGCTTAATAGCTCTAAGGTTAAGCGTTATAATGTTGGTACTGGTTGGAAGCTTGAATATGTTATTGATGGCGTCGTATTAGATACTGTATATATTTCTGTAATTGGTGATACCAATGGTGATGGTAATGTAAATGCAACAGACACTTCTAATATGAAGAAATACATCAAGGATAATGCTACAATTACAAAACCAGACGAGATTCTTGCGATGATGCTAAGCAATCGTGGTGGTAATATTTCAGCTACTGACTTGTCAACATTGAAAAAAGCTATGAAGGATGTAAGTGTATTAAAATCATACTTGTATACGAAGCCAAGCACAAATAATAGTACGTTAGATGTAGTTAATAATAATGAAACTCCAACTATTGATGAAAATATTGTAGAAGATAATACATCAATAGCCGCAGAGACTATAAGTGATGAATCAATAATTGATAATGAAGAAACATTAGTTGTTTTTGATGAAATTATTGAGGAAGAGGTAGTAGAAGTAGATAATAGTTCAAGTACTATTACGGCTACTACAATTGAGGATGTTAATAATTATGCTAATGTAAATGATAGTGTAATATATTATGAAAAGAGTAAAATTGAAGTTCAATTAAGTGATTTAAAAAAACAAAAAGCATTGATATTGAACAAGAATTTTAAGGAGGCCTATTTATGAAAAGAATAAAATCTTTAATATTTAAGACAAGCTTTATATTAATGCTTTGTTTATTCACATTAATTAGCTTTAAGGATAATAAGGCAAAGGCTGCAAATAATTATCCAACAATTTCCTATGAGGTGTCAAAATCAAGTGTAACACCTGGTGGTTCATTTGATTTAACAATTAGTATTGATAGTGCTAATACTGGTGGTACAGCATGGGATGCAATAAGTTATTATTTGTATTTGACAAATCCTGATATTCTAGATATTGCTGATCCAGAAGAATGGACATTCCAAGAAGGATTTGATGATCCTAAAAAATATGATACTACAAGTATTTCTTCAGTATCTAACGAAAATGTTAATTTAAATATGTCTGATGATGGCGATGAGGATTATCAAGATGTTAAAGCAATAAACCTTATGGTATCTGGAAACATTGGTTATTTCATTTCAACTACAGATGTTAGAGTTTTTAAGGTTATAATTCCTATTAGTATTTCTAAAAGTGCTGAAAGTACAAGCATTAGAATGGTATCTGATATTTATCAATCAGCAATAAGACTTGAGGATGCTAATGGTGATAGCTTAGATTTTGATGGAATGGGTGATGAAGTAATTACTATTAATTATGGAACTGATAAAACTATTACCGTTGCCGCACCAAGCCCAAATACAGCTTTAAATACTGTAGACATTACATCTACTAATGGTGAAAAGTTTAGTTACACATCTAGTAATTTAACTGATTTGATTGATAAAGAAATTACAGTTTTGGCTAAAACAAATAAATTATCACTTAATGCTACAGCTTTATTTAATGGTAGCATTAAGTGTGTAACTGTTAATGGAAACGCAGCTACATCAAATGATGAATCATACGATATTAATTTGTTAGATGCAGGAAGCACTAATAATATTATTATTACTGTTGAATCTGAAAATAAAAATAATACAAAGGAATTTAGCTTTAAGGTTACAAGAGAAAAGTATAGCATTTCAACACTTGATTCCCTAGATTTTAAGCTTCCTACTGGTATACTTGGCAATATTAATTTACAAAAGGGTGAAGGAAATAGCTATACACTTAATTTACCTGCTGGTGAAGATAATGTATTAGTTAAGTCAGTTGTTACTCCTAATGTAATGATTGATGGTGCTTATTTTAATAATGTTAAATTAACTAATAATGACTATAGTGAAATTAGCATTAAGGGATTAAGTAGTATTACTATAGTTGTTAAAGCTCAGGATGAGACAACAACAGAATATACTATAAATATTAATAGATTATCTAATGATAATTCAATTTTTAATTTAAAAGCATATTTAACGACTAGTAGTGGTGAGACCTCATTGGAGCTTGAAAATGATGGCAATAATTATAGTGCTAATGTTATTTATACTAATAATTTAGGATTTAGAATTGATTGTGATACAAATGCTGAGATTGTGTTTAATCCTTCTAGTAAAAGCGTAAGCTTTGATAATACCTATTCGTTGAATAAAAAGACAATTACAATTACAGTTACAAGCGAATCTGGTAGAGTAGCAACTTATACTGTTACAGTCACAAGAGAAGCGGCATCAACTGATGCTAATATAAATTATAAAATCTTAGGCTTTGTAAGTGGTAATAAATATCAAAAGAGTTCATCTAGTACTGAAACTAAGTGGATATATGAATTACCATTATCTGAAGAAAAGGCTAAGGTAAGTATTAGTGGAGTTGTGTCTACAACTACTATTAGTGGAACTGCTAATGCAGAATCTTTGGAATTTTTAGCTGATGGTTATTATGAACTAGTAATTACTCCTGAAAATCCAAATTATAAGAAAATAATTCAAGTTTGGATCATAAGGGCTAAGGATACTAACAATAAGGTTTCTAACATTGTTATTCAAAAGGGTGAAAATGATAGTGAGAGTGTTTCAGGAATAGATTTCGAATTTAAGGAAATATCAGCAGATGAAACATTCACTTATACTGTTTCCTACAAGGTATCTACAATTTATATTAATGCAATCTTCCCAGCATCAGCAACAGGCTATGGAGCAGGTACTAAAACCTTAAAGCTTGGCTTAAATACATTTGAGGTTTATGCTAAGAGTGAGGCTGGAACAACTGGTGCAAAATATATCTTTAAGATTACAAGAGAAGCTGCAAATACTGATAATAAGCTAAGCTCACTTAAGATTAATGATGTTGAATATATAGCATCAGGCGAGCTTACAACAAAAAAGATTTGCCTTGATCGTAATATAGGAAATATTAATGTAGTAGCTACCTTAAATAATAGCTTAGCTAAAATTAATAGTGAATCAACACTAGGTACTATTAGCTTAAAAGCTGGCGCAAGTACAACTGTAAGAGTTTTAGTAACAAGTGAATCAGGAAGTACAAAAACATATGAAATAGTCGTATGTGCAATGGAAAATGATAATACTATTACAAATATTAATATAGTTGGAAAGTTATCAGATGGTAGTGAGTATGAAATAAGCTATTCATTTAGTAAAAATATAACATTTAGTGTACCTTATAAGGTAGTAAGCTTAAATGTTGAGGTTGCAACAAATGCAGAGCATGCTACAGTTAGTGGAGCAGGAGATATAAGTCTTACAGCTGGTAGTACTAAAACAATTGGTGTATATTTAACAAGTGAATATGGTATTAAGGGTGAGGCTTATACTATTAAGGCAACAAGAGAAGCTGCAAATACTGATAATAAGCTAAGCTCACTTAAGATTAATGATG
>CALCWU010000255.1 GCA_937905855.1 uncultured Mollicutes bacterium | reverse complement strand
AAGACTCATTAATTTATTATGCTGGTCCTACGCCTACTAAGCCTGGGGAAATAATTGGTTCAATTGGTCCTACTACTTCTGCAAGAATGGATAAATTTGCTCCCCTTATGAAAAAGCTTCAACTTCTTGGCGTAATTGGTAAAGGCCCAAGAAGTACAGATTGCACAAAAACCTATCAAAATGATCACATCTTATATTTTGTAGCAACTGGCGGCTGTGGAGCTCTATTAAGTAAATGTGTTAAAAGTGCAGAGGAAATAGCATTTAAGGACTTAGGCCCAGAATCAATAAAAAAACTATATGTTGAGGATTTTCCTCTTCTTGTTGCAATAGATAATTTTAATAATAATTTAAGGAGAACTAAAAATGGATCTAAAGGAACAATCATTAAAACTACATAAGGATGCAAAGGGAAAAATTGCTACTGTTTCTAAGGTAAAGCTAGAAACTAAAGAGGACTTATCACTAGCCTACACACCTGGTGTTGCCTATGTATGTAAGGAAATTGAAAAAGATAAGGAGCTAGCCTATACCTACACCTCAAAGCAAAATATGGTAGCCGTAATTACTGATGGTTCTGCAGTTTTAGGCCTTGGTAATATTGGTCCCTACGCAGCTATACCAGTTATGGAGGGTAAATCAATTCTTCTTCACGAGCTTGCAGGTGTTGATTCCATACCTCTATGCTTAAAAACTCAGGATACTGAAGAAATAATTAAGATTTGTAAAGCCCTAGAGCCAACCCTAGGAGCTATTAATCTTGAGGATATTTCTGCTCCAAGATGTGTTGAAATTGAACGTCGTTTAATTAAAGAAATGGACATTCCAGTATTTCATGATGATCAGCATGGAACTTCAATTATTGTGGCTGCAGCCTTTATAAATGTTGAAAGATTAACTAAGAAGCCTCTTAAGGATATGACAGTTGTTCTATCAGGTACAGGTGCAGCTGGCTCAATGATTGCAAAAATGCTTAAGAAAATAGGTGTAGGTCAAATATATGCTTATAATAAGGATGGCGTAGTTTCAAAAAGAAATTATGCTAATTATGATTTCCTTTTAAAGGAATTATTAGATGAAGGTACTCTTTCTTCTCCTGATGAAAGCAAAAAAACATTAGCAGATTTAATGGTTAACGCTAATGCCTTTATTGGAGTTTCAGCAGCAAACCTAGTTTCTAAGGAAATGGTTAAATCAATGGCAGAAAACCCAATTGTTTTTGCGATGGCAAATCCAAATCCAGAAATTGGCTATGATGATGCTAAGGATGCTGGTGCTTATATTTGTGGTTCAGGTAGAAGCGATTATCCAAATCAAATTAATAATGTTCTTGCCTTCCCGGGATTATTTAAGGGTGCATTAATGGCTAAAGCTAAAAAAATAACTGAAGGAATGAAGCTTAAAGCAGCCTATGCAATAGCAAACCTAATCTCTGATGAAGAATTAAATCCAAATTACATTGTTCCATCAGCATTTGATAAACGTGTAGTTCCAGCAGTAAGTAAAGCTGTATGTGATGAAGCAATTGCTGAAGGCGTATGTAGATAACCATAAGGAGTCTTTAAAAGGCTCTTTTTTTATATTAAAAGCACTCAATAACGAGTGCTTATATTTTATTTACTTGCAATCTCTTCAAGTGCTTTTTTCAATAATTTAATATTAAATTCTCTATTATTTTCTGATAATTCCCATGTGTTTTGATCAATATTAATCAACTTTCTTTCTGGTAATCTAAGTGATTGAATATTAAAGTTATTATAATATTCAGAATTATCAACAAGGGATTGAATTAAATATTCCCAATTAGAACCTAAAATTTTTCTAGCATTTTTATATTTCAATAATTTATCCTTTATTTCATCATCTCCAGCTGAAGAATTTGCTTGCTTGTCAAGTAGACTTAAATTTTCAAACCTAAATCTTTCATTATCAAAGTCTTCTGGAGTATTAAATTTCTTTTTTTTAGATTTCCAATTGTTTAATCTAGATTCTTCACTATATTCTTTAACACTAAATAAATGTTCTATAGAAAAATTTTCACCAGATAAAATATTCTGAAGATACTCACTAAAATCATGAGATGGATCAGCTGTTTTATCTAAAAAGCTTTCTTGACAACCCATTATCACTTTTATTAGTCTTGAATAATCTTTAACATTAATATTTGATATTCCTTTATGGTCATTGTAATTCAAGTTAAAAATTTCATTAGGATTTATGTCATTTATTATGTCGTCAATTGATTTTTTAAATGCCCCAGTTGAATCAGAATCAATATTATCAAAAAAACCTACCGTTCTTTTTGTATTACTTCTTATATAGTTCCATAGTAAAGTTAAGTTTAATCGCTTACCAATTTCATTTAATTTATCATTATTTATATTTTTTGTGCCAGCTATATACAAATTCTGCTCACCATCAATATAACAATGCTTTGTTTTAAATATTGTTACAAGAACGCTATTTATATCAAAATACTTTTCGTATTGAAGAAGTATCCAAGTTATATATAAAGAAGATTTAGGGCTTAATCCAACGTTCATATTTGATAAATTTTGATAAATAAATTTAAAATCATTTAAGTATTGTACAAACATTTCAACAAATTCTTTAGCTAATATGGCATCATTAAAAACATCATTTTTATAAAAAGACATCCATTTTCCTACACCAGTTTCTGATAAGAAATTAATGTTTCTATCTTTTTTAAAATAAGCATTTAAGAAGATATAAATCACATTATTAATTCCTTTTTCATTTTTTTCTTCATTATTTTTCAAACCATCTATTTCATTAGAAATACCAGAATAAGCACCTAGTTCTTTAACTAATTGTTTTATTTTAAATATATTGTCACCAGTTCTAGCAATTCTAATAGATTGAGATAAAATTGAATAAAAAATATCAGCTTGCGTAAGTTGAATAGACAATGAATTAATATTTAAAAAATATTTTAATGATTCATTAACACTGCTATATTCTAAAGAAATTAATTTAACATTATTAAGAATGAATTTGTATAAGTTATCATACCATAATTCAGTATGTCCTGACCAAGCATTATTTATTTGGCTTTTAATTCTATCTATAGTTTTTGAAATATTAACATTGTATTTTTGTGAATCGAATTTATTATCTAATCCAAGATTGAATTTAAGCTCTTCTGTTAAATATGATTCTTCCTGAATAACAAACCTTTCAGTTTCAGGCATTAACAATTTACTATTAATATCATTTATTTTTTGCGAGCATTTTAAATTGGATAAACAAGATAAAATCAAAATTAAACTTGTTAAGCGTTGCTGTCCATCAATGACATCATTTACAATATCTGAGCAAAATGCTAAAGTTCCAATAAAATAATCAGATGTTGGATTGTTTTTATATTGATTAAAAATATCATCTATAAATTTATATAAATTTCTTCCATCGTTTTTACTCCCCCAAACATAATCCCTTTGATAATATGGAACATTTATAATTTTATATTTTTCAAATATTTCTTTAACACTAATAAAGTTATGATTCATAAAATTTTCTCCTAAAATTCGTAGGTGTATTTATCAATCAACTTTTGATTAAATATCACTCTGCCATTTAAATATAAATAAGAAATATAATTTATCGCTAAAGTATAAAAATGACCTTCATCTTCCCATATATATTCGTCATCTTTTGAAACCTCTAAACATGGTAATAGGATTAGTTCTCTAGCAAATGAATCTTGATCTATCTTATTTACATATCCAAACAATTTGCTTTTTTTAAATATTTTACTTATAATTCTTGCTAAATAATCGCCAACATACTCATTGCACAATTTGTATAAAGTATTCGATTTGAAATTCAAATAATTAACATTACCAATTATGAAAAATTTATAATTATGATAGTTTGCATTTCCAAATTGAGTTCCATATGTAAGGCCTTTATCAACAATTTTACCTGTGAGTATTGGGTCGTTTTCTCTCAAATAAAACCCAATACCATTATTAATTGAGGTCTCCGTAACAATTGAAACCTTAAATTCATTATCTTTTATGTTAGATTTAGTTAAATTTTTTTGTGCAATTGATGAATCTCTGCCTGTCTTATTATTAAAAATATCGCTAAGTTTAAAACTCTTCCATATTAACTCTTCTTTTTCATTCTTATAATCCGCTTCATACTTTGCTCTTTCCGCTTCATACTTTGCTCTTTCCGCTTGATATAGTCGAATTGTATTTTTTTCTTTTTCTTCTCTAGCTTTATTCATTAGTTCATTTATATAGTATACGGCCAAAGTATAATAATGGTTATTTTCATTCCAAACATATTCATCTTCTTTTGAAACCTCTATACATGGTAGGAGGATAATTTCACGATCTAACTTGTTATTTATTTTATAACCATAGCCAAAAATTTCACTTTTTTTTGTTATCTTATTCAATAATAAAGAAATAAATGAATAAGTCTTTAAATTCATATCTAATAAAGATTTTAAATTATCATTCTTTACTTCCAGTATAGCATTATGTCCACCAGTAATAACAAATTTTTCTTGTTGAAAAAAAGTATATCCCCATTGATCATCAAAAGTAATTTTATTCATAGAAATTAATTTTGAATCTACCAAATCATTTTCAATATATCCTACTCTTCCGCTTCCATTACTACTTGCACTTATCAAAGCTACATTATGATTATTGTCTTTTTTTTCTACAATATTTAAATCTTTTTGATTAATAGATAAAGCTAACTTCGTAGAACGTTCAAATAATGACCCAATAGTGAAACCTTTCCAAATTATATCACTCATATTCTAATCCTCACTTAATAACTTAATAATATAATTTTCAAATTCACCATCAGTATCTTTAAAATTATTATTAACACTAGAAATTAATTTACTTTTTTCAGCTAGCATTTTCTTAATTGTAATGTTCTCAAGTGTAATGTCTGCTTCATCCTTATTAGTTTTAATTTTTGAAGGATCGATTTGTGCTGTGACCTCTAATTCTTTATTAACCTCATAGAAATTTGACCAAGTTCTAACAAATGAATTGTTTTTATTTTCATCACCATTATTAATTTTATTTAAAAGAGCTTCTTTCTTAAATTTATAAGTATTGTTTTTATCTACTAAGCCACTGTCTTTTAAATATACATAACCAGTGTCTGTAAAATTATAATATTTAATTTTATCTGATTTAGAATGTGGTTTATCTACATTAAAAACAAATATTGATGCTGGTTGAGATTTGCCACTATCCTTAAATAAATCATCTTGCATTTTAATAACTGATTCTAATGTAGCTAAATTTAAAATTCTAGAAAAAGCCTTATTTTTTTGTCCAAATTTTTGAGGTGGAATTATAACAACTACCTTTGTTCCCTCTTGAGCATTTCCAGAAATAAGTGAAATATTCTTTTCAACTATTTCTAATGGTTTATATGCATCTTCATATGGAGGATTTAAAATAGCTTTTGTAGGTTGAATTCTTTTTTCCTCTCCATTTTCCTTATATTTAAAAGAAGATTTTTCAAGTTTTAATACATCTTCACATAATATTAAAGAATGATTTAAAGATTTTAACAAGAAATTTGCTAAGCATAAGGTTACCATTTTCGAATCAGCATCATTTGCAATAATGGAATTATAAAGCTTATTTTGATATTTTTTATATTCTTCCATTGTAATCGAATTATTTTTTAAATCAGTATTCATATCATTAAACATTTTTGAATAAGAAAGTAAAGAAAATAACCCAGTTCCACTACATAAATCAGCAACAATATCTTTTTTATAATCAATTTGCGCTAAATCAATCATTAATTGAGCAGCAAAAATTGGTGTCAAAACTATACCATCATCATTAGAACCTGATTTCTTATCGATTTCCATATATAAAGTTTCTAAAAACAAATCAGTCGGCTTTATAGAAACAAAATCTTTAGATATAAAATCACTTAAAAATTGTTGAAACAATCTTCTATTAGAATCTAATTTTGTATTCACACCTGATATAATTCTAAGAGAATCATAAATTGCTTGTTTTGTTTTATTCAATATGTCAAGCTTATTTATTCCCTCTTTAGCAATATCAAGTAGTTGATCTATCGGTCTTTGATTTTCATCAGTAAAATTTATTAATTGTGTCAATTTATTAACATTTTGGAAATCAACATTTTGTGTAATTGCAAAAATAAGTGTTGCAACAAAGATAACTTTACTATTTCTACTTATTTCAGTATCCAACTCATATATCCTTTGATTTAATTTTTTTATGTCATTTAAAAGCATTGTTTCCTCCTACAATCAAAGAGCGGCCATTGCTCTTTTTTTTCTAAAAAGGAATAAGTGCAGCTTTACATATTGATATAGGTTCATATATGTAAACCTTTATAAACCTTGTAGAAATTAATAAATATTTGAGAAATTTTTATATTTTTTAATGCTTTTTGGTTATTTTTATGTTATAATTGCTTTAAAAGGTAAGGTACTAAAAGGTTTACCATTATGAACCTTATAAAGTTTTGTCAAGCAAGTCATAAATGCTTGACTTTTTTTGTTTTTAACGCTACATTTTTCCTGGAGGTATTATAAATGAAATATGGATATGTAAGAGTTTCAACATCTACACAAAATATTGATAGGCAGATGGAGGAAATGCTAAATCAAGAAATCGATGAAAAAAATATTTACATTGATTATCAATCAGGTAAGGACTTTGAAAGGGAAAGTTATAAAAGGTTAATTAAGAAAATAAAAAAAGACGACCTATTAATAATAAAATCAATAGATCGTCTTGGTAGAAATTATCATATGATAATTGATGAATGGAAAAGAATTACTAAAGACATTCAAGCTGATATTATGGTTATTGATATGCCACTTTTAGACACTAGAATTGAAGGCAATAACTTAGTTGGAAAATTTATAAGTGATATTGTTCTTCAGGTTTTATCTTTTGTTGCTCAGAATGAGCGAGAAAATATAAAGAAACGTCAAGCTGAAGGCATCAGAATTGCTAAAGCAAAGGGAATTCATATGGGTAGGCCTAATTATATTCTTCCTAAAAACTATGAAGAGATAATTATTAAATATTTAAATCATGAAATAAAATACAAAGATGCAATGAAAAAATTAAATATGTCTAGAGGTACTTTCTTTAAATATTTAAGAATTTATAAGGAAAAATGTATCTAATAATTTAAAAAGTAACACGTCAAATGTTACTTTTTTAATATGGTTATTAATAATCAATGTTAACGAATATATTTTTCTAAATCCTTTGTTACTTCTTTTATCATTTGGGCTTTATCAATACAATAGTCTTTATCAAGACCTGAAGACGTACCAACTAAAATCAAATCATCTAATGTTATATTTGTTCCCTTACGATTTACACTAGTCATATGTTCGCCATAAAATGTATTACTATATGTCATATCATAAGCTGGAGCTAATCTATATTTTCTTTCCTTTTCATCATAAATGTAGGTAAAATTCTTTAAATGATCATCTAGATTATGGGCAAAAACATTAAAGCACATTCTTAAATATAATTGCTTTAAATCTTCTAAATTAGAAAAAGTAATTAGTTTTGTCAGTTTAAATAAATCTAAATAATCAGCACAAGGGCTTCTAAAATCTGCCTCAAGTAATGCTGCAGCTGTAATCATATGCACCTTTTCACCATTAATTCTATCAAATCTTTTAATGCCAAAATATCCTGCATTTGTATTTGATTTGAATAATTTAACATCTGGTATTTCAATACCAACTTTTTTGCAAGCTAATGCATATTCATATTCACATTTTCCAGCATTTGGTATATCAAATCTAGATTGAAACTTAATTATCCAATCTTCATTATTAATATTTACTAAAGCCTTAGGTCTTGCTCCGCCTGATGAGCCTGCAAATTTATATAAATAATCAACATTTACAATATTTGAATCATCCAAAATTTCATTAGTTTGCTTTTGAAACTTATCATAATCTAATACTTCATTAGAAACATATGAAAAGTCTGGTATATATTCT
The DNA here is from genome assembly GCA_937905855.1 of uncultured Mollicutes bacterium. Lineage (GTDB taxonomy): Bacteria > Bacillota_I > Bacilli_A > Acholeplasmatales > Anaeroplasmataceae > CAKQDS01. The sequence goes on along the minus strand of CALCWU010000255.1, from coordinate 293 downwards.
AATGCTCCCATACCATTAGTACCAACACATGCCAGTCTATATAGTCCATCATAATTCTTGATTCCTTTGCTAAACAAATATCTATCAAGCAATAACTTTCCCCAAGAATCTGGTAATGAATCAGCAAAAGCTCCAAAAAAGCCATTAAAAGTTTGATCAGATGGTACAAACAATTCTTTTCTTAAAGGTAAAGATAATGGTGAAATTGAAAAACCATTTTTGATCCATAAATCATCATATTGAAATAAATATTTGTTATTATATTTAGCAATAATTCCTACTAATTGCTTTTG
>CALCWU010000254.1 GCA_937905855.1 uncultured Mollicutes bacterium | reverse complement strand
TTGGAAGCTTAGTTGATGAATATTTAATTAAGAATATAACTATAAATTTTATAGCATTTGGCATAATTAGCATTGCTTATGTAGTATTATTATTCTTCTTTAAGGCTAAGCTATTAAGAAATGAAATAGTATTTTATAATTGGTGTGGATATAGCTTTAGGGAGAAATTAAAGGAATATTTATTAAGGATGTTTATAATACCATCGCTTATTTTTGTTAGTATTGGTATTATATATCATTTGATTTATTATTATGTTAATAATAATCCTAAAGATCATCTATATCAAAAATATGCTTATGGATATAGTAGTAATAATATATATATTTTCTTATCTTTGGTTATAATGCTAGTTATTTATAATTTAGGTATGTTAATAATATTATTTAAGACTAAGAGAAATGAAGGTGTGTAGATTTGCTTGAATTAAAAAATATTTGTTTTGCTTATGATACACTTCAAAAAACTAAATATAAGATATTTGAAAATTATTCAATAGCTTTTCCTATAGGTAAACCTTCACTTATTTATGGTGAAAGTGGCTGTGGTAAGTCAACACTGGCTAAGATTTTATGTGGAAGAATAAAAAATTATACTGGAGAAATAAGCTATAATGGTAAGGTTCTTAGTAATAGTGATTTAAATAAATATGTTTATTATTTACCTGCTAAATTATTATTTATGAATGGGTTAACTGTTTATGAAAATTTGTTTGTAGCTTTAGCTAGTAATGATAATAAAGGATTGGAGCATAAGATAATCGATGTCTTAGATAAGCTAGAATTAAAAATGAAGATTAACGCTAAATTTAAGAATTTAAGTTCTGGTCAAAAACAACGCGTTTTAATTGCTTATGCCTTATTGTTAGATTGTCCAATTATTATTTTAGATGAAATTACTCAATCTATTGATGAAGCCTCATTGGTAAAATATTTAAGATTATTTGAAAGTAAAAATAAGACACTACTTTTTATTTCTCATAAAAGAGAAATATTTCCTTTTGAATTTGCAGTAGAGGTTGATATTGAAAAGAAAAATATCAAGGCTAATGATATTATTGATTCTAACATTCAATTAAATGATCATAGGTGTATTAAGCATAATATCTTTTTAAAACATTTAAAGAGTACAAAATTAGTTTATTTTAGCTATTTATTTATGCTATTTCTAATATTAGGAGCATTTTATATTAGTATGTTTATTTCATCTAATAATTATACATATCCCTTTTATACTAATAAGCGTCGTTCTCCTTTTGCTTATGAATTGAAATTTGATAATACAAAAAATTATGATTTAAATTATGATGGTATTACCTATAATTATTATTTTACTAATCAAATTAACACCTATGTTCATGGACGTAAGCTACCATTTTATGAACGAAGCTTGATTCCAAACAAGGTTTCCTATGGTAGAGAAATTGAAAATGAAAAGGAAATTGTTATTTCTATTCCTTCATATTTATTTAAAACCTACAAAGGTTATTTAAATTGTATTTATTATCCATGGAAGGAATTTGTTTTTTGTGATGCTCCAATGACAGAATTTGAATTTAAGGTTGTCGGAATAATTATTTATGATTATTCCTATCCCTTGGTTTTATGCGATAAGATAAGCTTTGATTATATGAATGAATATATTAATAAATATGGTAATGGGGATATATGTCCTGTTGGTAATAATGACTATTATCCTATTAAATATCTAAAAATTGATAATTCCTTAGATGATTTTGTATTACGTGGTAATATTATTAAAGGAAATATAACTACTAAAAAGAATTATAAAGGTGAAAGTGCGACCCTACATTACATTTATGATAGCACAGTTAGAGGAACCTATTTAAATCAAAGAACCTATGATTTCTTTTTTAAAAATCTTGGTGATGGTAGTGATGCTTTAAGCATATATAGTGATGATTATAGTTATAATCATGATTACAATATTATTGATAAAACTGATTTAGATTCTTATTTTAAAATTTTATCTATAAAATATAGTCCTATTAATATATTGAGCAGTTATAAAATTTTGATTGGTCTAATTCTTATATTTACAATTATTTATATTTTCTTTAACAAAAGATATATCTTTTACAATTTTATAAAAATGAATAAAAGAAGTAGAATTATTTTATTCATTAAAACAGTTATGCTTTTTAGTATTAGCTTTTTCGTAATAGGTTCATTAATTTATCTAGCTAGATATTTGCCATTTTATTATTCGAGCTTTGAATATTTTTGTTGGTATTTCAAATTAAAATATTTTGATTTTATTTGCTTTTATTTTGAGTGCTTAGGTGTTATGTTAATAACGCTAATGGTTGGATATTTCATTATTTCTTGTTTAATTCCTAAGATTATCAATAAAAGATTTAGTTAATTTAACAACAAAAAAAGGCTTTATTTCAGTGTTTTTTGAAATAAAGTCTTTTTGTTAGTTTAGATATTTTTTAACAAAATCATTCTCGGCTAAGGCTTTATCATATAACCAACCTTGGGCCTGATTGCAGCCTAAATCATAAAGATTTTGGGCTTGGGATTTGGTCTCAACACCTTCACACAAAATATTAATATTTAGCTCATAGGCCATTTTAATAACATTTGAGATGATGATGTTTTCCTTTGGATTATAGGAATCGGAACAAAATCCCTTATCTAGCTTTATAGTGTCAAAGTCAAGACTTGATAATGATGCTAGATTTGAATATCCTGAACCGAAGTCATCCATTGATACCTTATAGCCAATATCATGAAGTCTTTTAATTAAATCAGCAATTACCTCAGTATTACTCATTAGTCCTTCGGTTATTTCAATTTCAATATATTCTGGTGATATATTGTATTTTTTTCTAATTACCTCAATTCTTTCAATATATTGATTGAAGTTGAATTGATACCTTGACATATTTATAGAAATAGGATAAACCTTTTTGCCTTCTGATAGAAGCTTTGCTATAAACTTACATACTTCTTCAAATACATAGAAGTCAAGTTCAACAATAAAGCCATTTTTTTCAAATAATTCAATAAACTGATATGGCTGTAATAGTCGCTCATTTTTAAAATTCCATCTTGTTAAGGCCTCTGCTCCGATTATTTGTTCAGTTTTAATATCTACCTTTGGTTGATAATAAATAACAAATTCATGATTTTTAAGAGCTACAAACATATGCTCTTCGATGTCTTTTTGAAGGGTTATTTCCTCATGATATTTTTCTTCATAGAAGACAATGTCTGATTTCTCACTTTGAGATATAGTTCTAGCTGCTAGGTTTGCTAGATCAATTGCTCGGTAAATTGTTTCTTTTTCCTTAATGAAGTATACACCACCGATTAAGCTAACCTTTCTAACAAATTTATCATTTTTGGCAAGACGAAGTTGACTTGCCATTGAATAGAAGATGTCAGTTATTTGTTTTTTATCTTGAGTTTTTATAAGTGCTAAGAATTTATCAGCGCTTATACGACAAAATATAGAATCATCTGGAAGCTCTTTTCTTAACAAATCAGCAAAATGAATTAATATTTTATTACCTTCCTCAAAGCCATATTGTTCATTGATATATTGGAAGTGACTAATATTAAAGAAGATTAGAGAAGATGGAGTTTTGTTTTCAACTAAAAACTCATTACAGGTTGAAATAAATTTTGATTGATTATATAAACCAGTTAATTCATCAGTATAGAATTTCTTTTCTAGCTGCTTGTCCATTAAATATTTATTAATAGCCGATGCATAAATCTTAGAAATTAAAATAAGATAATGTAGCTCATTTGCTTGCCAAATATGATAAGAATGGCAATATTCAAAATGAATTGTTCCAATTAAATCATTATTTGAGTTACGTAGTTCATGAATTAAGGTAGCCTTTACATCGTATTTTCTTAATACCTTATACAAGTTTTCATATTTTGAATTTGATTCATCCTTTGGAACGTTTGTCGTTGAAAAATAACCATCGCCATTTACACTATTAGTAAATAGATTTATGGCTTCCATAGATGTTTTGGTTATTGGTTTAATATCTGGATATTCAGGGTTAACCCAATTGATAATTCTATCAATATCATTATGATTTTCATTTAAAATTATAATGTTAATTCTATCTGGTAAAAAGAAGGAACCAACAAGATCAATTGAATCCATTAAATTTTTAGAGATTGGTAAATAACGATTCATCATATCAAACATAGAAGAAACGACGTGCATTTGCGGATCTTTATTATCACTTTGTTGGTCGCTATCTTTTTCATGACTATAGTTATAATCGATATCTGTGCATTTGCTTGTAAAAATAATAAATTTGTTTTTCCCCTTATTTTTACCTCTAGTCATTGCTCTATTTAACTTATCCATATGCTCCTCAAAGGTTGTGCCATGATCTGGATAAACTGTACAAGCAACGGTTGCGGTAATTGGAACATTTTTACTATTGGAATCACTAATTTTAGCTATTTCATTTTTTAGAGTTGAGCATATCTTCCAAATTGTTTCATAATCAGTACTACAATGGATTAATGCTAAAAAGTTATCACCATTTAAATGACCAACAAGACCATTGTTAGCAACTGCTTTTTTAATTTCTGATGCTACCTCTACAAGGATTATGTCACCAAAGTTATAACCATAATTAGCGTTAATATCATTAAAATTATCAATGTTAACTTGGATTAAAATAAAATTAGATGTTGGATTGTCAAATTCCTTTTTTATGGCTGATACAATTGAAGGACCGTTTAATGTTTTTGTAAGGTTATCCATTACCTCAATTGGTGATGAATCAACGTTTAAAGGCTCATTTGTATTATTTACAGCACATAAAACCTTACCGTTACGATTAATACCTTTTATATTTAAATTACATTTGTTTGCAGAATTAGTTAAGCAATCGAGATTTATAGAAAAATGAGAAGAGTTAATTTGGTTTATTTTTTCTAATGATTCAAAAATTTTATCTTTTTCAGCAGACATTAGATTATAGGTTTTAGCTATGAATTCTAATAAAGAATCAACAGTTGTGTCTTTTTGTAAAACGTGTTCATCCTTTACAATAAAATTTATTTTTTTAGTTGCTGTATCATATTCATATAAAACCTCACTGTATAATCTTAATAGCTTTTCTATTATGGTTATAAGCTCTTCGTTGGTTTGCGACGGCATAATATTCAACTCCTCTCTTAAAAAAACGTTTTCCTTATACAATATTATAGCATTTAATCAAAACAATAGCAAAGATAAAATGAAAAATTATGAAAAAAATGTTTTTATTATAAATAAAAAGTGATAAAATGAATAAGGTGATTAAAACTATGTATGATGTAATTGTTATTGGTGCTGGCCATGCTGGCTGTGAGGCAGCATTAATTAGTGAAAAAATGGGACTTAAGGTTATGCTTGTAACTGGTAATTTAAATATGACAGGCTCAATGCCTTGTAATCCATCTATTGGAGGTCCAGCAAAAGGAATTGTTGTACGTGAAATTGATGCCCTTGGTGGTATGATGGGTAAGCTTGCCGATATGTGTCAAATTCAAACTAAAATGCTTAATAGATCAAAGGGTCCTGCTGTTCAGGCTCTAAGAGATCAAATTGATAAATTATTATATCCTAGAGAAATGCTTAAGGTATTAAAATCTCGTAAAAATCTTACCTTATTAGAGGCTTATGTTGATCATTTAATTATTAAAGATGGTAAAGTTTGTGGTGTTGTTTTGGAAAATGGTGATTCATATGAATCAAAAAGTGTAGTAATGACTACAGGTACCTATTTAAGAAGTAGAATTTTAAGAGGACATGTTACACATTCATCAGGACCAGATGAACAAAGAACAACATCAGGACTTAGTAATCAGCTTCGTGAGCTTGGCTTTGAGGTTTTAAGACTTAAAACGGGTACACCTGCAAGAATCAAAACGGATAGTATCAATTTTGCAGTAACAAAGCTTGAGCCAGGTGATGAAGAAACAACAAGATTTAGCTTTGATAAGGGCTATGATCCTATTTTAAATGTTAAGGTTCCTTGTTATTTAACCTATACAACAAAGGAAATTCATCAATATGTTTTAGCTAATTTAAAGGAAAGTGCGATGTATGGTGGAGTTGCTGAAGGTATAGGACCAAGATATTGTCCTTCAATTGAGGATAAAATAGTTAGATTTTCTGATAAGGATCGTCATCAAATATTTTTTGAGCCTGAAAGCTTGGAACTAGATCAAACCTATATTCAAGGCTATTCAACATCTATGTGTGTTGAGGTTCAAGATAAAATGATTCATATGCTACCAGGACTAGAAAATGCTGTTGTAATTAGATATGCTTATGCTATTGAATATGATGCAATCAATCCCCTTAATTTATGGCCTTCTTTAGAAACAAAGCTTGTTAAAAATTTATTTACAGCTGGTCAAATTAATGGAACATCAGGTTATGAGGAAGCGGCTGGACAGGGCTTAATTGCTGGTATCAATGCATCATTAAGTGTTCTTGGCAAAAAGCCTCTTATTTTAAAAAGAGATGAAGCCTATTTAGGAGTTATGATTGATGATTTGGTTACTAAGGGAACAAAGGAACCTTATCGTTTATTAACATCAAGAGCTGAATATCGTTTATTATTAAGACATGATAATGCTGATTTAAGATTAAGAGAATATGGCTATGCTATAAATACTATTTCTAAGGAGCAATATGATTATTTAATTCAGAAGAAAGCTGATATTAAAAGAGCAATTGAGCTTTTTAAAGAAATGATGATTAGAAAAAATGATGAAAATAATGATTATCTAGAGAGTATTGGTTCTGCTAGACTAACAGAAAGTATAAAGGCTATTTCTCTAATTAAGCGTCCTGAGATTAGCTATAAGGATGTTTTAAAAATTATTGAAAATAAAGAAAAATTAGAAGAAGAAATAAAAACTGATTTGAATGATGTTTTAGAGCAGGTAGAAATTGAGCTTAAATATGAGGGATATATTAATAAAGCACTTGCTCAAGCAAATAAAGCGAAGACATATGAGGAAATGCTAATACCATCAGGTCTTGATTATAAGCATATTGATAATATTGCTCTTGAGGCTAGAGAAAAATTAGCTAAGGTTATGCCTAAGACTATTGGTCAGGCTTCAAGAATTAGTGGTGTAAATCCTGCTGATATTGCCGTACTTGTTGTATATATTGAAGGTTTAAATAATAAAGAGGAGGAATAATCTTTGAATTTTAAATTAGAATTAAAGAAATTAGGATTAGAGCTTGATGATGAACAGCTTGAAAAATTTAATAAATATTATGAGATTCTAATAGCTAAAAATGAGGTTATGAATCTAACTGCTATTACAGAGCATGATGAGGTATATATTAAGCATTTTTATGATTCTTTAACTATAGGTAAATACTTAAATGGTAATGAAAGTATTTGTGATGTTGGTAGTGGGGCTGGATTTCCTTCTATTCCTTTAGCAATTATGTATCCTAATATAAAGGTAACTATTATTGATGCATTAAATAAAAGAATTAGTTTTTTAAATGATCTTATTAAAGAATTAAAACTTAATAATGTTACTGCACTTCATTATCGAGCTGAGGAATATGCTTTAGAAAAAAGAAGCAGCTTTGATGTTGTATGTGCAAGAGCTGTTGCAGCATTAAGAGTGTTATGCGAGCTATGTATGCCACTTGTAAAAACTAATGGCTATTTTATTGCAATGAAAGGCAGTAATGCTAAAGATGAGGTAAATAGCTCTAAAAATGCAATTAAACTACTTGGTGGTAAAATTGACAAAATTGATGAATTGAAATTACCATATGATATGGGTGATAGAACAATTGTGGTTATTAATAAGATTAGTGAAACTAATAAAAAATATCCACGTATATTTAAACAAATAAAGGAGAAGCCTTTGTAATGTATACACTAGATCAAATTGTTACAACTAAGAAAAATCATGTATGCGGTTCTAATAAGTGGAAAATAATAAGAGTTGGTGCTGATTTAAAGCTAAAGTGTGAAGGCTGTGGTAGAATTGTCTTAATGCCTAGCTATGAATTAGATAAGAAAATAAAACAATCAAACTAAGCGATTTAGCCCGAAAATAACAATTTTTCAAAAAAGTGAAAAAAGTTAAAAAAAGTACTTGATTTTCAGTTTGAAATGTAATATAATAATCAAGCACGTGTGAGGAACACGATAAAATAGATGGTTGGGTAGCGAAGTGGCTAAACGCGGCAGACTGTAAATCTGCTCCTTAGGGTTCGGTGGTTCGAAACCGCCCCCAACCACCACTTATTTGATCTTTGAAAACTAAAGAATGACAAACGCAAACGAAAAAACAATTAATTT
>CALCWU010000253.1 GCA_937905855.1 uncultured Mollicutes bacterium | reverse complement strand
ATGAAAATTATCTAACTGGCTTAGGCTTTGATGAGGATAAAAATGATTATTTTACTAATGATAAAGATAAAATTGCCGATTTTATTCTTACTAATGTTAATAAGCTTAGAGATTTCGGTGATGTTTATTTTTTAGAATCATGTAGTAAAATTCAAAAATTTAAGGGCTTTAAGGTTAATTATCGTTTAAATCTTGATTCATCATTCTTTGATTTAGTTTTTCAGGATTTAAATTATTCGAAGGAAGAATTAAATGCCATTTTTAAAGGCTATGAGCTTAAAGAAAAATATGTTATGGATCCTAATGGAAATTTAATACTTTTAGATGAGGATGGATTTAACATTTATAAAATGTTTAAGGAGCTTAATCTTGATCCCCTTAATTTAAAGGAAGATAACAAATTACCATTTTATGAGCTATATAAGCTTAACGCTTTTAGGAATTTATTAAACAATGCTAATGAATTTGACAAATTTATTGATGATTTTAATAACTATTCAAATGAGGACAAATTAAGTGCTAATCTTAAGAATATTTTAAGGGATTATCAAATAAAGGGCTTTAATTGGCTTTCTGTTTTATATAAATACGGTCTTGGTGGTATTTTGGCTGATGATATGGGACTTGGTAAAACGATTGAAATAATTGCCTTAATTGACACTATAAAAAATGAGAAGCCGATTTTAATTGTTTGTCCTACATCGCTTGTTTTTAATTGGAAATCAGAATTTCAAAGGTTTTTACCAAATAGAAGTCCTAAAATTATTAATGGCTCGGCTTTAGAAAGAGAAAATCAAATTAATGACATTAAAAATAACGATATCATAATTGCTAGCTATGAAAGTGTAAGAATTGATATTGAAAAATTTGCAAGCATTAATTATGAGCTTTTAATTGCTGATGAGGCTCAATATTTAAAAAATCCTCAGGCTTATAAAACTATAGCTATGAAGAAATTAAAGAGTAGAGCAATATTTGCCTTAAGTGGAACACCTATTGAAAATAATATTTTGGATTTATGGAGTATATTTGACTTTATTTTACCAGGATTCTTATCTACTAAAAAGGATTTTTTAAGTCTTTATTCTAACTCAAAAATGGATTTAATAAGCTTATCTAAGCAAATTGCTCCATTTATTTTAAGAAGAGAAAAGCAAAGAGTGTTATTTCTTCCCCCTAAAATTGAAAATAATGTTTATGCTTATCTTGAGGGTAAGCAGTTAACCTGCTATGAGGCTTATTTAGCTAATGTTCAACAAAAGCTAAAGGAAGAAAACTACGCTATTCCTTATGTTTTAAAGACCTTAATTGAGCTTCGTGAATTTATGTGTGAGCCAAGATTATTTATAAATAATTATGAAGGTGAAAATGCTAAATTAAATACTTTGATGGAAATTGTTAATGAAAGTGTTAATGATAATCATCGAATTTTAATTTTCTCATCATTCCCATCAGTATTTAAATATATAATTCCTAGATTAGAAGCTTCAGGTATAACCTATGATGTTTTAGATGGTAAGACTCCTAAGGATGAACGTGTTTCTAAGGTTAATGAGTTTAATCAAAGTGATAAAACTAAGGTTTTCTTAATTTCTTTGAAGGTTGGAGGAAGTGGCTTAAATTTACCAGGAGCAGATATGGTTATTCATTATGATCCTTGGTGGAATATTGCGGCAACTAATCAAGCAACTGATAGGGCTTATCGTTTTGGTCAGACAAAAGAAGTACATGTTATTAAGCTAATAGTTAAGAATACAATTGAGGAAAAGATTTTAGCTTTACAGCAAAAGAAGGCTAAGCTAAGTGAAGACGTTATAAGTGATAGTGGCTTTATTAAAGAGCTATCAAAGGAAGAAATTATAGATTTATTTGGAGGTTTAAAATGAGATATTTAATTGTAACTGATATTCATGGTGGTAAGGATGCAGCTAATTTTATTGCTACTAAGTTTAAGGAAGGCTTTGAGCGAATTTTAATATTAGGAGATATATTATATCATGGACCTAGAAATGATTTGCCAGCTGATTATGCTCCTAAGGAGGTAATTAAAGTTTTAAATCCTTTAGCTGATAAGATTATAGCTGTTGAGGGCAACTGTGATGCTTATGTTGATCAAATGGTCTTAAGCTTTAAGATTGCTAAGGAAGCATTTGTTGAGGTTAATAAGCACTTAATATATTTAACACATGGTCATTTAGTTAATTATGAAGCTCCTATTAATTTACCAGAGGGTAGTATTGTTTTACATGGTCATACACACATCATAAGAGAAGATATTGTTAATGGTGTATGTTATTTGAACCTAGGAAGTATTACTTTGCCAAAAAATAATACTAAAAAATGCTATGGTGTTTTAGATGATAATGGTATTTGCTTCTATGACTTAGAAGATAATTTACTTTTAAGTCATCCCTTTTAAAAAAAGTTGAGAAAATATTGCAAG
>CALCWU010000252.1 GCA_937905855.1 uncultured Mollicutes bacterium | reverse complement strand
GGGCTTATATCCCACATTTATTCCATTCACCATTTTATGTTTATCAATATGCCACAAGCTATGCATCAAGCTTAGCACTATATCAAAATGTTAAGGCTGGTAAGCCAAATGCTTATGAAAAGTATATTGGTTTATTAAAGTCTGGTGGTAGCGATGATCCAGTTGAGCTTGTTGCTAAGGCTGGCGTTGATTTAACTAAGACAGATGCATTTATGGCGGTTGTTGATAGATTAAATGAATTATTAGATGAGCTTGAAAAGCTTATCTAAATAGTAAGACACTAGCTTTTCTTGCTAGTGCCTTTTTTATCTTTATTTACCATTTTTGATTTAGCTCCATGGTTTAGGGAGCCGTTTAATCCATTATTGTAATTACGCATTATTTCATTCATTATTTATATCACCATAATATTATATGATTATAGGCGATTTTCTGGTTACTTAAAAATTATTATTCTTGCAATAAAAATATAGATTTGGTATAATTAGCATATGTAAAGGATGTGTATTTTTATGAAGGCAACTTCACTTATTGATCGTTTTGTATTTTTTGGAGATTTTAATAAAATTGTAACAGAGGAAATTCCAACCCTAATTAAGATATTTGATGGCTATAAAATGACTCAACGTCAGGAGCAAACTCAAAATGGTCCAATTACGGTTACAGCATTTGCTAATTTAAACTATGCAATTTCCTTTAGATTTAATCGTATGGATATTGAATATGCTAATAATCCTAATCTAGAGACAAGTGAATCACTTAAATTTGCATTAGAAACATTTAAAAATTTTAGTAATACCTATTCTAATTTAAAGGGAAATAGAATATCTTATGTTGGTACAGAATTTATTCCAAATCCTAATAATGAGCCACTTGCAGATTTAACAGATGGTCTTGGCTTATGTGATATTTTTGGCGCAGCTTCTGAATTTAGAATGCGTCTTAATAGTCCAGTTAATATTGCTGGTGAGGCTTGCAATGGTGTTTTAAATGTTCAAGAGGGTGCTGTTCAGGATCCTAGTGGTAATAATTTACCAGCAATTATTGTTATTAATGATATTAATACTTTAAGCACTAATACAGTTGAGCGTTTTGATTTAAATAATCTTTTAGATTTATTCACTAATATGATGAAATTAGCTAAGGATAAGAATCAAAAGATTGTTGATATTATTGAAGGAGTAAAAACTGTAAGCTTTGCATAATAAGAATTAGAACTGCCATTTGGCAGTTTTAATTTACTTATTAATTTAAAGCGCTTACAAAAAAGAAGAGGAAAAAAATGAAAAAGAAAAGAATATTAATTTTAAGTGCACTTATTTTAGGCGTTTCTCTAGTAGCTTGTAAAGAAAATGAAAATATAAGCTCAAATGATACACCTAAAAGTGAAGTGACTAGTAGTATAGAATCATCAAGTAGCTCGACAACAACTTTAGTTCCATCAATAAGTTCAAGCTCTAGTAAGGTGGAAGATGACGA
>CALCWU010000251.1 GCA_937905855.1 uncultured Mollicutes bacterium | reverse complement strand
AAAGACGTATGCTTTGACATATCTTCATTTGTTTTTATTTCACTATTTTTAATTGCATCAAGAAGTCTTAAGGTTCCAAGTGAATTAACTTCTGTTGTATATTCAGGCATATCAAATGATGTATCAACATGTGATTGTGATGCCAAATGATAGATTTCATCGGCTTTTACAAATTCAACAATTCTATTTAAATTTGAAGCATCTGTTAAATCACCAATATGTGTGAAATAATTATCATTATCTAAAAATTCAGTAAGGTAATATGAGGACAATTGTGAATATGATTGAATAATTCCATGAACTTCATAATTCTTTTCAAGTAATAATTTAGTTAAATAATACCCATCCTGGTTTGTTACTCCAGTAACTAAAGCAACCTTTCTCATTTTTAAACGCTCCTTTGATTTAGGCTTAGGAATAACAGCCATAATCTCTAAATTTCCTTCAAATTCTATTTTTTGAGAATTTGCAGTTAAAATAAACGAATCCCCTTTTTTTATCTCCGTTTTATTAACCTTTCCACTACCGTTAATGATATAAAAAATTTCAAAGCCCTTATTTTCATATTTTTCATTACCATTAACTAAAAGCTTGTACATATTGAAATGTGAATTTTTAAATGTATCTTCATCTTTAAAATTATATATTCTATTTTTTTGATCGTTATAATCAATTACGTTTAGACAATCATCAATATGTAATTCTCTTTTAGGCATTCTATTATAATCATATAAACGATATGTAATATCAGATGATTCTTGAACCTCAAGTAAAAATGTTTCACCATGAATTGCATGAACAGTCCCAGGTTCAACTACTATTAGATCATCTGGTTTAATTTCTTTATTCACAAGAAAATCTTCTATCATATTATTTTTAATAACATCCTTAAGTTCACTAGAGGATTTAACATTTATTCCTAAAGTAATACTTTTTGCTGTTGTCTCAGGTAATATATACCAGCATTCAAATTTTCCAAGGGAATTTTTTGTCTTTAATGCATAATCATCATTAGGATGAACCTGAACACTCAAATTATCTTTAGATGATATTAATTTAATTAATAAAGGAAATTCCTTATCTGGATAATTACCAAATAGTTCAGGATGCTTTCTCCAAACATGTCTCAAGCTTTGTCCTTTATATCTTCCATTTTTTATTGTTGAAGATTTGTTTTTATATCCAGATACAATCCAAGCCTCACCAGCATCATTCTGACAATCAAACATACTTTGAAGAACATTTCCAGCCCAAGGCTTAGATTCAAAATAAGGGGAAAGAAATAAAATCATTTATTACGCAACTCCTCATTTTTTTCATTAACCATATTTTCATACAATTCTTCTAAATGCTTAGCACATATTTTAATATCATAATTTGAATTTAAAAAATTTATATATCCATTTTCTCTTTGATAGCTATTGCTAAAATTCAATATATTTAAAGCCCATTCTTCAGGCAACGAATCCAAATCTATTGTAAGCACATTTGTATTAATAATGGCTGATTTAGGAATAGTACTTGACACAAAACAATCTAAGCCATTGATTTGTGCCTCAATCAATGTCATACCTAGTCCTTCATATAAGCTTGGGAATATAAAGCAATCCATCATATCGTAAAAGCAACTAACATCTTTATGTGTTCCAGCAAAAATAATTTTATCACTTATTTTTAATTTTTCAGCAAGATTGATAATTTCACTTTTTAATGGACCATCACCAACTAAAAGTAAAACGGCATTTTTTTGTTTTTTGTGTATTTCTGCAAATATTTTTAATAGTAAAATATGGTTTTTTTGTGAAACCATTCTTCCAACATGTCCGTAAACAATTTTATCATTAATAGAATATTCGCTTCTTAATTTCTTCCTAGTTAAACTATCAAATTTAAATTTTTGAATATTAATACCATTATATATTAATTCAACTTTTTTTGCATCATACAGTTTATTGCCAAATAGCCATCTTCCGGCTTCTTCAGAGCAACAAAAATAATTTGTTGCGTACAATTTAGAGAAATGTTTAAGAATTAACTTAGCAAAATTCCTAATATGTTCTTTTGAATTGGATGTAGAGTGTGAATGGGCAATTCTTATTTTTACGCCAGCCTTTTGAGCTGCTCTTAATGTGAAAACACTCAATGTATTCATATTAGAGTGAACAATATCGTATTTATTTTGTTTAAAAATTTTCTTTAACGTATTCATATATTTTAAAGGATTTTTGTACGAGGGAATAATAACAACATTACCTCCCAAAGAACGTATTTCATCTATATCAATAGTTTTTGATGTAGATTCAACAAGAAAATCGAACTGAACCTTACTTCTATCAATATTTCGATAATAATTCATCGCAAATGCTTCTGTTCCACCATCTACAGCTTTTCCAATAACTTGTGCTACTTTTATAATCTTATTTTGTTCCATAGATTCTCCTCTATTCTCCTGTATGGTCAGTCAATACAAACCAAACAGCTTTCAAAATAATTTTAAAATCAAGCCATAGGCTTCTTTTTCTAATGTATTCTAAATCTAAATCAACCCATTGTTCAAATGTTAAATCATTTCTATTTTTGGTTATCTGCCACGTACAAATTAAACCACCTTTAACATCTAATCTATGCATTTGATGCTCAGTATATTTAGCAGTCTCACTTGGAATTGGAGATCTCGGTCCAACAACACTTATATTACCAATAAATATATCCCAAATTTGTGGTAATTCATCAAGACTAGTTTTTCTTAAAAATCTTCCAAATTTTGTAATTCTTGGATCATGTTTCAATTTAAATGCTGGATCATCAGCTTCATTGATTCCATAAGCAATTAATTTTTCCTTCATTTGTTCGGCACCAGGACACATAGACCTAATCTTATGAAACTTTATTAACCTTCCATTTTTTCCAACTCTTATAGACGTATAAATCGGTCCTTTGACTGTTTTATCTTTTTTTCCATTAGAATCTTTTTTAACGATACAGTCATACCTTTTCCCATTCTTTGATAAGTATTCGCCTTTATCGTTTTCAATTATATCTAATGTATAACTTTTAGATCCAAAGTCTTCAAGCCATTTAATAAGCATTAGCAATAATATAAACCAACCAAAAATACATAATACAATAAAAGATGAAACCATATCAAAAGAACGTTTAATAAATAAATATATAAAACCACCATTAATATGAATTTGTTCAACTTTGTCATTAGCTTGGTCATTAATCAAATGCTTTTTATTCTTTTCATCAAGCATGTCTTAATAATTCCTCCATAAAACAAATATCATTAAAAATACTCTTTACCGCGCACTAAAAAAGTTAGATTAACATCTAAACGCAGCTTCAAGAATAAATAGTGGGCAAGTTATATAATTCTTTTCTTCCTTTACAGTATATTCATTTTTATTTTTTATATTTATTTCTTTCTTTATCAAATTATTTTTAACAAAGAAAGGTTTAATGACTCTGCAAATTGTAATTATAATAAATGTAATGAACATAACAATTGATAAAACATCAATTGTATGGAATGTAGCCAAACTAAAAACACGCATAAAAATCAAATTATGTTCTGGTAAAATGCCTGTCAACTTTTCAAATACAGCACATAGTGCATAAACATATTTATAAGTAGCATTATAAAAAGAATCTGGACCTATATGTAGCTTTTGAAGGCATAGCATTGCAAAATATGAAGCAATTACAGCAGTTATAGATATAAGTACTTTTTTTGCGTTTTTAGAGTAAAGAGAAGCAATACTAAGCACTAGCACTACAAAGCATATTAACATTATGTTTTTTTCAATTAAAGCTAATAAATAATCAAGCATAGTATTGTACCTCCTTTAAATGCATAAATATGAGTATAAAATATTTTATCACTTTCACATATTTTTTTCAATAAAAATCGCAATATAAGCGTTTTATTTTACAAAAAAAATAAAGAAATGTTAACTATAATTAACATTTCTCCAAAAATTGACACTTTTCATAATTATCAAGTGTTG
The DNA here is from genome assembly GCA_937905855.1 of uncultured Mollicutes bacterium. Classification (GTDB taxonomy): domain Bacteria; phylum Bacillota_I; class Bacilli_A; order Acholeplasmatales; family Anaeroplasmataceae; genus CAKQDS01. The sequence goes on along the minus strand of CALCWU010000251.1, from coordinate 7,602 downwards.
CCATAATTAAAATAAGTGAAACCATATAATAATACATTGAATATGTATTATCAATCATTCCATATAAGCCTACCATAATATATGATATTAAAATTAATCCCGCAGTTGGCCTATCTAGTTTTAATAACTGACGATATTTTTCAATTAAATGAATAACTAAAAATAACACACCAACTATTCCAAAGCAGGCAAGTGTTTCAAAAAAAGTTGAATGATATACCTTAAATACTTCAGCCATACCATGGAAGCTCATAACTGTATAAAATTCAGAAACCAAGCCACCACCAAACATTATATGCATAGGGTTCTTCTTCCACATATTAATTGCATCCATCCATAATTCTTTTCTACCATTATCATTCAAGTCATTAAAAAATAAGTAATTACGAATATCTTTTATTAATTTAGGAATACCAACACTAATTTGAGCAATTATGATTATTAAAACAGCAATAAATCCTAGTCCAACAAAACTATTTTTCTTATTTGGTGTCTTTATCATATAAAGAAGGTATAACAATAAAAATTCAATATACCCAAATAAAAACGTTCCTCTACTTCCTGTTACAAACATACCAATACAAATAATTAAAAGTTTTATATTACCTATAATAATATTTGCTATTTTATTATTTTTAAGCATATTAATAAAGATAAATGGTAAGCCAACACACATCATTATGCCAGCCTCATTACATAATCCCCAACCTAAATAATACCAAAAATTCAAAATATTTTCAGTCGGATTTTCCTTATGCAATACATAAACCTTTAAAACACATTCCAAAGCTAATAAAATCGCCATATATTCAAAGGCATAAACAAGCATTTTAAATGAATCTTTATTCAATGATGATGCAAATAAAACATATAAAACAAAATATAAAAACCAAGCAAAATACATTACATAAAGGCCTTCCTTACCATTTGGTATGATATTATGCCAAAAATAAGGAAGTGCGCATGAAATTCCTAAAAGAGCAATACCAAATGCCGATTTAACCTTACTTAAATGTATTTTATTTCTAATTAAATAAATAATTAGAACAAGAAAGAAAACACCTGTACATACTACTAATGAAACTGGTATAGTTGTAGCTTCAAAGCCATCATTATTAGAAAACATAAAATATAATACACAAGGTATCATATATTTGAAATCATTAAATATTAAAAGCGAAATTGCCGCTATGCTTACAATTGTAATCATTCCTGCAAGAAAGCTATATTTCCAACAAACAACTGCAATTATGCATAATATAAGGCAATAAAGCTCTAAAAATAACGAATTGTTATTCAAGACTTTTATTTTATCCTTAATCATAAAAAATTAATTCTCCTTATTCTTATAAACCTTAGCAGAGGTAAAACCATGTCCCTTAACTTCTTTTACGTTAGATATAACAACAAAAGCCTCAGGATCTATTTCATAAATTAATTTTTTTATTCTTGGAAGCTCTCTTATTTCAACAACAGTTAAAATATAATCCTTTTCTTCCTTTAAATAACCAGTCTTTGAATGTAAATAGGTTAATCCTCTATCCATTTGATTTAATATCATATCACTAATTAAGTCATTATTATTACTTAATATTTTTATTTGAAGCTTATTGTGCCCAAATGTCAAAACCTTATCAATTATTATAGAATAAATAATAATCATTAATATTCCATATACAAATAAACTAAATGTAACATTAGGAAGGAATAGTTGAACAGCAAGTGTAACAATGTCAATAACACTTACACCAAGACCAACAGGAAAATTAAGATATTTGTTTAAAATTAAAACAAGAACATCAATTCCACCAGTTGAGCCACCACTACGCATTACAAGGCCAATTCCTATTCCCATTAAAACACCTGATGATATAACAGCAACCAATGTATCTATACTTTGATTAAAATAACTAAAATCAAAAAATTCTAAAACAAGCATCCAAAGTGGATATATAATTGTTGAGCAAAGTGTTGAAGCAGCAAACTTTTTACCAAGAACAAAAAAGCCTAAAATAAAAAAAATCGCATTAAAAGTAAAAGTAAAATAGCTAGTATTAATTCCTGTTGCATAATGAAGTGCCAAAGAAACGCCTGTAACTCCACCAGTAATCAAACTATGAGGCTCACAAAAAATTATAACACTCAAGGCATATATTAAATTTCCAATAACACATAATAAAAATGATGTTATTAATTTCTTTTTATTTATGTTTTTCATTTCATTCACCTATAAACAAAGAATAGTATAACATATATTTAATTAAATTAAAAGATTTAAAGAGAAAAAGACAAATATTGACTCTAAATAAAAATGCCCACTACCAAAACGATAGTGGAAAGAATCTATACAAGTATTAACTCGTATAGATATTATTTGAAATGATTATTTTAATAATAAATGTTATGGTAGAAATAATATCGATTTCACAATTAATACTCATTTCCTTTTATTTTCATCCATTTGTCTAGCTGTATTTAATAGACTTCTTGTAGATGCAGCCTCTTCTCTACGATAAATCAAATTTGTTTGTGCTTTCTTTTTAGCATATAAAATAGTATTCATTATTTTTCTAATATCTCTAGGTGAAATTTTAGCATTAATAAAAACAACTTAATCATTAATTTTCAATAATTTATTATTAAGAATTTTCTTTAAATTAATGTGTTTAATAATAACAATTATTGAAATTACTATTACGCCAATAGCATAATAATTGAAATTATTTGCAAGTGTTGCTGCAATAAAAATAATTAGACTACTATAAACAATAATGCTTTTAGTCTTATTTGATTCAATTTTTATAATTAGAGAAAAGAAAACATATAATGAAGCAAGAAAAATCAAAGGCCAAAAATTAATTCTAGCAATTGCGGCTAATACACCAAATGAGGTAGTAATACATTTTCCACCATGAAAATGATTAAAAACTCCAAAGCTATGACCTAATACAGGGGCAATCATTACTAACAAAAACAGTATATTTTTATAATCCATAAAAAGTATAACAAGAAAAACAGGAATAAAGCCTTTAAAAAAATCTAATAGCAAGCAAACCGTACCAATTCTTTTACCTGAATATTTAAAAGCATTATAAGCACCTGGATTTAAATCATCACTTAACGAAGTAATATCCTTTTTAATAAAAAACTTTGGTATAAGGCTTGAAAACATTATTCCTCCAACACAAAAGCTTATAAAAATAACAATAAACCATAACATATACATAAAATACCTCACATAAATAATCTATAGTTATATTATAGTTTATTATAAAACAAAACCACACAACACAAAATTAATAATATGTTGTTTTAGAAACTTGTATTTTCTTTATTTACAATTATTTAAGGATTAAAAATGTTATGTTTTTTTTTACACGAAAAATTATTTTCATAAAGTTTGTGCTATAAATAGAATAAACTTATTTTTTTAGAAGTTATGTTATAAATTTATTGAATAGAAAGGAATTTTTACCATATTTAAAAAAGTGTGATATATATTTAAATAGACTCATCTCATTTCAAGATACAAAGACTAAAAAGATTATTAAAGGTGTTATTGCCTTAATTAATTTATTTAGATATAGTTCTCTTTTAACTTCCATTACCAGCACCATCTTCACGAAAAATTTTTGCAACATTATGCATTTTTCTTCATAAAAGACAAAAAATAAGACCTCACAATGTGAAGTCCTATTAATCCTACTTATTATTTTTAATTGCAGCTTGAGCAGCAGCAAGTCTAGCAATTGGAACACGATATGGAGAACATGAAACATATGTTAAACCAACCTGGTCAACAAATTCAATACTTGATGGCTCACCACCATGCTCACCACAAATACCCATTTCCATATCCTTATTAACAGATTTACCTAAACGATAAGCATTTTCAATTAATTTACCTACGCCCTTTTGATCTAATTTAGCAAATGGATCTGATTCATAAATGTTTTTACTATAATAATCACCTAAGAATTTAGATGCATCATCTCTTGATAGACCAAATGTCATTTGAGTTAAATCATTTGTACCAAATGAGAAATACATTGCTTCTTTAGCAATTTCATCAGCAAGTAATGCTGCACGAGGTGTTTCAATCATTGTACCAATCTTATAATCGATTGTTACGTTCTTTTCAGCAAACACCTTATTTATTTCATCTACACAAACATTCTTAACATAAATAAGCTCTTTAACATCATCAACTAGTGGTACCATAATTTCTGGTGTAATCTTAATACCCTCTTCAGCTGAGGCCTCGATTGCGGCCTCCATAATAGCTCTAGCCTGCATTCTTGCAATGTCAGGGAAGGTAATACATAATCTACAGCCACGATGTCCCATCATTGGATTAAATTCCTTTAATGAATCACAATAATCTGTTATTTCTTCAAGATCACGATGCATAACCTTAGCAAATTCCTCCATACCATCATGAGGAAGGAATTCATGTAGAGGTGGGTCAATTAATCTAACGTTAACTGGTAGACCTTTCATTTCCTTATATATTGCTTTATAGTCAGCCTTTTGGAATTGTAATAATTTAGAAAGTGGCTCTTTTCTTTCTTCTTCATTTCTTGCAAGAATCATCTTTCTGATTTCAAAAATACGATCAGGAGCGAAGAACATATGCTCACTACGACAAAGTCCAATTCCCTCAGCACCAAAGCCAACAGCTGTTTTTGCATCAGTTGGAGTATCAGCATTAGCCTTAACCTTTAAAGTTCTTCTTTCATCAGCCCACTCTAAGATACGCTTAAAGTTTCCATCGATTGTAGTTGGAAGAGTATCAATCTTACCTAGATAAATCTTACCTGATGTACCATCTAGGGAAATATAATCTCCTTCATTAATTGTATGGCCACCTAAATACATAACATTTTTTTCTTCATCAATAACAACATCCTTACAGCCACAAACACAAGTTGTACCCATTCCACGAGCAACTACTGCTGCATGTGATGTCATTCCACCATGAGCTGTTAATGTACCTTCAGCAATATGCATGCCCTCAATATCCTCAGGAGATGTTTCCATACGAACTAAAACAACATGCTCCTTCTTCTTATGCATTTCCTTAGCTTTAGCAGCAGTAAAATAAACCTTACCAGTTGCTGCACCAGGAGAAGCAGGAAGACCTGTACCAATACATTCCTTATTCTTTAAAGAATTTGCATCAAATTTAGGGTGTAAAAGCTGATCTAAAGATTTAGCCTCTACTCTTAATAAAGCCTCATCCTTAGTAATCATACCCTCATCAACCATATCACAAGCAATCTCTAAGGCAGCTTGGGCAGTTCTTTTACCATTTCTTGTTTGAAGGAAATAAAGCTTAGCATTTTCAATAGTAAACTCCATATCCTGCATATCACGATAATGATTTTCCAAAATATTAACGATTCTCTTGAAATCCTCATAGCACTTTGGTAAATCTTCTTTTAATTTAGAAATAGGAGATGGTGTTCTAATACCAGCAACTACGTCCTCACCTTGAGCATTAATTAAATATTCACCATATAGCTCCTTAGCTCCAGTAGCAGGATTTCTACTAAATGCTACACCAGTACCACTTGTTTCACCCATATTACCAAAAACCATTGCTTGAACATTTACAGCTGTACCCCAATCACTTGGAATATCGTTTAAATGACGATAATATATTGCACGTGGATTATTCCATGACTTAAATACTGCCTCAATAGCAAGAACTAATTGTTCCTTAGGATCTTGAGGAAAATCTGTTTTTAAATTTTCCTTATAAAACTCCTTAAATGTTTTAACAACATATTCTAAATCATCACTAGTTAATTCATAATCATAGGTATAGCCATGGCTTTCCTTAATTTTAGTCAAAACTGCTTCAAATTTAGATTTTTCAAGTCCCATAACAACATCAGAAAACATTTGAATAAATCTACGATATGAATCATAAGCAAATCTTTTATTATTTGTTTTTTTAGCAAGTCCCAAAACGGTTTTATCGTTTAATCCTAAATTTAAAATAGTATCCATCATACCAGGCATTGAAGCTCTAGCACCGCTTCTTACTGATACTAATAATGGATTTTCCAAATCACCAAATTTTTTATTTTGCTTAGTTTCAAGCCAAGCTAAGCTAGAGAAAGCTTGTTCTAAGATTTCTTCTCTAATTTTATTATTATAATTAAAGTAATCCATACATGCTTCTGTAGTAATAGTAAAGCCATCAGGAATAGGTAAACCTAAATTAGTCATTTCTGCTAGATTAGCACCCTTACCACCTAATAGCTCACGCATATTAGCATTACCCTCATTAAATAAATAGACCCATTTTTTCATACTTATATATACTCCTTATTATTTATCAAAGACAATCATAGATTATACCTTATTTTTCTACTAAAAGCAATACATTTATAAAAACGTTTTACATATTTTTGTTATTCAAAAAAAATTATCCTCTAAATACTTAAAAAGGACCACAGCTATGGTCCTTTCATTATATTTTTCCAATCCCCCTTTCGCTTACTACATAACTACTGGTTTATCAGGATCAATGCTAAAATAAATCCAACCCTCAAATGGAAATTCATCATCCTCATCTTCAGGATCTGGATTCATTTTACTTGAAGATTGCATATTGCAAGCAATGCTAATTGTAGCTGCAAAAACAAACACTCCAAATACAATAAAACTTAAAAACTTTCTCATTTTCTTTTCCTCCTATGTTTAGTATAATCTAATTTTACCAAATAATTTTTAATTGTCAAAACGAGCTACAACTATCTCAATAGCAAAGAACATTATTCAACATTTTTTTCAACACAAATGCTATTAAATCTTTGAATTTATGGTATTAAAAAAGGCTATTATTTCTAATAGCGATTTTTAATAATTTTCATGAATATATTTTTTAATAACACACTATCTATTTTTTTTATTGCATCAGTCATTTCATTATAATCAACTGTATTTGAATAATAACCCTTTAACATATTTACAAGTTTTTTTAAACTAGAATAGCCATCAATCTCATTAATAGCTTTAATTTCATTATTAAGGCAAATATAATTACTATTACTAGCATAAACAAATGCACAAAATAAATGATCAACAATATCTCCTTCAACTCTTTTAGAAGTATTTATTATTTCTAAATGTCTTCTTGTTAAAAATAATGAAGCATAATAAAGAGATTTAAAGCTTAAATATAGATAGCAATTAATTTTATATGAAAACATAGCCTCAGAAATTTCTGTAATTATTTTATAAGCTAATTGATTTTTATCAAGTATTAAATAAAGACTACATATATTACATTTGATTTGAAAAAGTCTATTAATATTATAATCTATAATGAACGACCTTTCAGCATATCTAGCATATAGCAAAGAATTATAAAAATCATTATCTAAATAAAATCTTGTTGAAGCTAAAGAATAAAATAAACCCTTAGCATAATTAATATTATCCAGCAAAGCCTCAATATAATTATAGTCGACTAAGCTTGAATGAACAAAAAAGGATTCAATTATAAAATAGATAGCTTTTAAATCATCATTAAATAGCTTTTCATATTTTTTGATATAATCATATTCAATACGATAATAGCTAATTTTG
>CALCWU010000250.1 GCA_937905855.1 uncultured Mollicutes bacterium | reverse complement strand
CATTATTAATATTACACATTTTCAACAATGGATGATCAAAAGAAATAAACAAAATATTCTTAGCGGAAACATTGTTTTTTAATAAACTAGAAATAGTTTGGTACATAATTGTTGTTTTACCAGTTCTTCTTGCTCCACTCAATAAAACAGTTCTTCTAATTTCTGAATTGTTAAAAATTTTATTAGCTTCATAATAAGTTGTTCTTTTCATTTTTTTGTCAAATTCTTTTTGAACAACTCCTGTACGCCACCATGGATTATATGAATATAGTAAATCAATAATATTTTCTTCTGTAAACAATACCATATTATCATCTCCAACTATATTATATCAAAAAACACACATACTATCAATATTTATACCATAATATTAATAGTATACTATCAATCTTTACCACAAAAGATTGATACTTTGCCAATTATTTTAAAAAATATCAAATATCACCATTCATAATCAGGATCCATTTCATAATCCCACTTTAGGTTAAATTCAATCTTAATGCTTGGATCATAAAGCTTTTTAAGATCCATTTTTAATTCCTTAAAATAATCATTTAAAATATCATCATAGCTTCTTCTTTTAATTTCTTCATAAATCAAAGCCGTAACCTTTGCACGATGCAATAAATCTGTAGGTCCCTCAGTATAGGCATGAGCCTCGCAATCAAAAACCAAAGTGTCCTGACTATCCATACTTTTAAGAATATTGAACTTTAAATTAGTATATTCACCATGATAATGGATTTTATATACAATACTATCACCCTTATAATATTCATAATAGCCCTGATAACCATGATAATGCTCGGTGAAATAAACAATATAACGATATATTTCATCCTTTGTAGGATTTTCTAATAGTTTGGCAAGCTTTTGCTTTTTTTCATAGTCATAAGAAATCTTTTTCATACCAAATAAAGGAACAATTTTCTTAATAACATCAGCCTTTTTCTTTCTTTTATTATCCTCTACTAGCTTAATTGCATACATTAAATCACTTGAACTAACATTTAATGTCAAATGAGGATTAATAAAATTTTCACTCTTATCACGTCTATAAATAGCATTATTTAAATCTAAATAATCTAAGGTCATTATAGCAGCGGCTTCATAATTATATGCAACAAAGGGCTTTTCCATAATTATTGTATATAGAAGGCTTGCCGCACTTTGAGCAAGCGTTGGTCGTTCAATATCAGGATAAGCATTTTCAATTATCTTTTTAAAATCAACATCTTCCCTTAAAACTCCAAAATCCTTAGATAAAATTCTTAAGCTATCATCAACCTCAAAATAATAAAATGGTTTATCCTTAGTAGATCTTTTAGGCTTTTTCTCATCATTAATCATTTTTTTAACATTAGCTAAAAGCTTTAAATAATATTTAGCATCCTGATAGGTATAATATGTCGTACGATAGCAATATGAATGATTTTCACTTACCTCATAAAAGCTTTCAAATAAATCAATATAATTATAAATATAATCAATATTCTTTTTAGCTTCATATTGATCAAGAGAATCAATAATATATTCCCAAATATATTTCTTATCCGGAATAGCAGAAATAATTTCTTTAATTAGCTCATTATTATTTTTAAGCATTAAAAGCACTAAATTAATATCATAATAAGTAACATCATCAAGTGTAATTTTAGTTTCATCATCAATTAAACCATCTATTTTTAAATCCATAAGCTTATATTTTATAAGCAAATTAATATTTTTGGCAAATCTTTCTAATTCACTATTGCTAATAAAAAGCTTATCATTTTGCTCCTTTAGCTCATATTCTAAATCATTTATCTTTATCGTCATATTCATCACTCCAATGATATTTATTTAAAGCTCTTATGCAGCTACCATCACCTAGGCTTGCGCCTTTCTCATACCACATTTTAGCAGCTTTTACATCAACCTCTACAATATCGCCTAAAAGATATTCCTCAGCTAATTTACACATACAGCTCGTATTTCCAAGTTCAGACCCTTTTTTATACCAATCTAGTGCAAGCTTATAATCCTCATCAACACCATGACCATAACGATAGCAATATGCAACAAAGGGAATAGCTCTAGAAAATGAAGCATCAGCTGCAAATTTAAAAAATTTAAAGGCAAGCTTTTGATTTTTAGGCAGACCATTACCCGAATAATAATTTATTCCAATATATAAAACAAATTCCAAATCATCCGTATTTAAATAATTATTTATTGCCTTAAGAACATCATCATCTACTGTTCTTTTCTTAATTCTTTCCTTAATTTCATCTCTTGTTAAAGTATTCATTTTCTACCTCTATTATTTAATTTTTAAAAGCCTTAATAACAATTTTTATTATAATTCAGAATATTTAAAATTACAAGTAAAAGAGCCTACCAAATATCCTTAACTAAATAATAATTTTTACAAGCTAATCGTTAAATAATTAATCCAATCAAAAAAAGCCATAATAAATTATCAAAAAAAAGCCGAATAAATTATCAAAAAAAAGCCGAATAAATCATTGAAAATAGTTTTTTTTTGAGTTAAAATATAAATGGTGATATATGGTGAACAACAAAATCTATTATAAAAGAATCGCAGACGATTTATTAGACCTAAAACTACGAGCTTTTGGAGCAACTAATATAGTAGGACCAAAATGGTGTGGAAAAACTGAAACCGCAAAGCAAAAAGCAAAAAGTAAAATTATGCTTCAAAAAGAACCAGATAAAGAAAGCTTAATCTATACTGCAAAAATTAATCCTATGGCACTATTGGAGGGAGACCAGCCAAGATTAATAGATGAATGGCAAGATGCACCAACATTATGGGACGCTGTTAGATCATATTGCGATGAACATCATGGTCAAGGTCATTTTATTTTAACTGGTTCAACATCAAAAATTGAGGAAACAAAGCATACTGGTACTGGTAGAATTTCAACAATGAAAATGTATCCTATGAGTCTTTACGAATCTTTAGAATCAAATGGTTCTGTGTCATTAATGGACCTATTTGATGGAAAAGACCAATTAGAAAAAGGATGTATATCTAATTTAACAATTGATGATATAATCTTCGCCGCTTGTAGAGGTGGTTGGCCTGAAAGTATTTTGTTGAAAGATACAGAAGCACAGCTTGCCATTCCTAAGGATTATTTTCAACAAATATATACTCGAGATATGTTTAGCGTTGACAAAATAAAAAGAAATCAACAGACAATGCGTGCTGTAATTAGAAGTTATGCAAGAAATATATCAACATTAGCCAAAAAGGTAAATATTATTGACGATGTTAATGCAACTAATAACATTTCAGAGGAAACTTTAAATGATTATATTGAAATACTAGAAAAGCTTTATGTTGTTGAAGATTTATATGGATGGTGTCCACAAATTCGATCAAAAACTGCTATGAGGAGTGGCAGAAAAAGAGAATTCGTTGATCCTTCAATTGCTGTTGCCGCACTTGGTGGTTCACCTAAACTATATAGTTTAGACTTAAAAACATTTGGTTTTATCTTTGAAACTTTATGCATTAGAGATTTAAAGGTATATTCACAAGCACTAGATGGTGAAATTTCCTATTATCATGATAATTTAGGTTTAGAAGCAGACTGTGTCTTACATCTGAATGACGGAAGATATGCACTTATCGAATTTAAACTTGGAAGTATGGAGATTGAAGATGGAGCTGCTAATCTAAATAAACTAGAAAAATTAATTATAGAATCAGGTAAACTACGAAAGCCTGATTTGAAAATAATTATTACTGGAACAAAATATGGATACAAAAGAAACGATAATGTCTTTGTGATACCTATTGGTTGCCTAAAAAATTAAAGCATCAGTTTGATTTACTGATGCTTTTAGTTTATATTAAAATTCTTAAAATAATTGTTTGATTCATTAAAGCCACTAACCTCATTATCTTTTATAATAGATGATTGATTTAGATCAGCCGGAGCGTAAAATAAAAATCTACTCTTTTTATTACAGCCTTTAGCATAAAGCTTATTATTAATTATATTAACCATATAATTATTCATTTTTAAATCATTAAGCATAATAAATGTTGAGTTTTCATTAATATTCTCTTCATAATTATAATTAATTTCATTATTTTTTATTGAAACACTATTTTCTAAATCCTTACCATAATATCTAAAAATGGCATTGATTTTATTATTGATATTAACAATATTATTACAAACATTTGTGTCAATATTATAAAAAACAAATTCACTAGCCATTGAAAGATTAATTTCATTATCTTCTACTTCATCTATTCCTAGTAAAACATCAGTTACCTTCATATTAACATTAATCTTATTATTTTTAACAATATCAATGTTGTGTAAAATGTGTACTTGAAAATCATATGTATCTAATAATGAATCAATATTAATTGTATTATTAGAAAATTCCTTAATATTATTAATACTACCTTCTATAGCTCTAAAGCTTCCTGTTCCTTTTTTGCTTAAATGAACATTTAAATTATTATCCTTGATAATAACATTTTCTCCCTTAGCCCATATCAATCCACCAGTTGAGCAAGCGTCAACCTTGTTGCCAATAAAACTGATATTTTTATGATTACTACCTGTCCCTAAGGTAAAATTCATTACACTTGATGATACTCCATCATCAGGAACAAGAAATTCATTATTTTTTATTAACACATTAGAAATAATTCCCATAAATACCGCAATCATCTCATCATGAGCAATTTTATAAAAATGAGAATTCAATACTTTGCAATCTTTACTGCCAAGTCCATGAAAATCACGAATCCATAGTGATCCTCCAGCCTCACTATCACATAAATTATTAAATGTGCAATTATTAATTATTACATTTTCCCAATTAGTATATAAATCCATATTAGTATATTCACTATTATTTTGTACTGATGAGGAAATGTCAAAGCTACAATCAACAAATTCTAAACCTTTACTTTTATGGACTCCAAGCATTGTTTTAATGCCATTAATACTTCTTGTCATCTGATAATTAAATGACATCTTTGATATCATAATATTGCTGGCGCCATAAATATTAAAAAAGAATTCATGATAATTATCATCAGCATAAGAATCATCAACAATTAATTTAGCATTATGGGCCAAAATAGTCAAATCACTAATACAACTAAAATCAATATAATTTTTGCAAATTAAATTACCATCAAGCTCTAAGGTGCTTATCTTATAAGCATTAATGTTCTTAAATAGATTATTTAAAATAATAGAATAATCATCATATTTACCAAATACTCTTAAGCTTACTACGCCATTATTAATTAGCGGTGTAGCATATAACTCCTCTGCTATCTGAATATCTGCTCCTTTATTAACATTAGTAATTAAATAAGCGCATCTAGTTTCATTAACATAAATAGTATCGCCAATATTATATGTCTTCAATTCTTCAATACTTGTTACATTATTGTCATAAGAGGTATCAGTAAACTTACCTACATATTTAATTTTATTGTTAGCTATTTTATAAATCTTTTCTTTATATATAAATGTATTATCACTATAAATTGGCCTATCAATAGCATTGGCAAAATAGTTATTAAAGGAAAGTGTTTCCAAAGCATTATATTTGTTGCTAACACTATTTAAAAAGTTTAAATTTGAATCCACACTACAACTAAAGAGAAAAAATATTAGGCCTAAAAATAATAGATATTTATTTCTTTTCATTTTCTAAATTTCCTAAATATTTAATAGCATATGAACAGGTAGCCTTAACTTTAAATCTGTTCTTAGCATAATTCATAACATCATCCATTAGCATTCTTGCCATTCCTTTTCCTCTTAGGGCATCACCAACATAGGTTTTGGTAACTGTTAAATCATCACCTTCAATGTTGAACAATATATACGCTTCCTTAACATTATTAATGTAATAAGCAATTTCATTATTAGTAATTTTCTTATCCATTTTAACACCTTCATTCACAATAAAATTATACTTTAAATATCCATTAATTTCAAATATTAATAAGTTGTGCAAATAATTAAATAGCAAATAATCCCACAACTACAATATTTTTAAAGTATAACATTCTCAATTATATTATAATTTTAATATCACCTTATAATATATGCCAAATAATAAGGTAATGTTAATACATTCTCAGAAAAGCTAATATTAGCATCACAAAGTTTAATTAAATTATTAACATTTGGATATTTAATTTTGTCATTTAAAATAGTTCTTGCACTTTTAGCGTTGCCATTTCTAGCCTTAACCTCAATCAAAGTTATATTTCCTTCATAGCGCTCAACAAAATCAATTTCAAGTCCTGAGTCTTTTGAAAAATAATATAAAGGCAGTTTATTTTTGATTAAAGCATCAGCAACAATATTCTCATAAATTACCCCTTTATAAATACCCATATTTCCAAACATAATATCACTAACAATATTTTCATCAAGCATAGAAATAAATAAGCCTGTATCAGTTAAATATAATTTAAAGATATTGTCAATTTTGTTTCCCTCAAGTGGCAATTCGAGCGTATTTAAATTATGACAATATTCAACTAATCCATATTCCTTTAGCCACCAAATTGCCGGATCATATTTTTTACTAGTTCCTTTTGATTCCAGCATTGAATAAAAGAATTTTTTGTTTTCTTTGGAAAGCTGGGAAGGTATTGAATCAAAAACTCTATTAATTTTCATTGATAGCGATTGATCAATCACCTCTTCTTCATTCTCATTCAAATGCTTGGCAAAATCATCCTTAAAACTCTCAATTATGTCTCTTTGTTCATTACGAACCAACCTATAATCATCAGTTTTAACAAAAACATCAACAACAGCTGGCATTCCTCCAACACATATATACTCTTTAAAATATTTCAACATAGCTGTATGAACAGCATCGTTAATTCTTTTTTTGTTTTTTAAGCAATCATAAAGATAATTTAATGTTTCAATATCTATACCCTTTGCCCATAAAAATTCCTCAAAATCCATAGCAGTCATATACACACTATGTTCAAAGCCAACTGCAACACCACCATGATAATTTTTATTGTATCCTTTTATTCCTAATAAAGAACCAGTAGCAATAATATCAAATCTACCATCTTCCATAAATGGCTTTATTGAAGCTCTCGCTCCAGAGCATTCTTGAATTTCATCTAAAATAATAACTGTTTCATTAGGAATAAATTTAAATTTTGGATTTAAAATTGAAAGACTGCTAATTATTTCTCTAACTTGTAAATCTCCAGCAAATGCTTTTTTTAAATTTAAATCAACCTTAAAATTAATATAAATAACATTCTTATAATTTTCAATAGCAAATTTTTTTACAATGAATGTTTTGCCGATTTGACGCATTCCTTTCAAAACAAAAGCTTTCTTTTTAACTTTTAATGATTCTTTCCATTCAATTAATTCATTTTCAATTTTTCTCTTAAACATAAATCATCACCTCGAGTATAATTACAACTATATTATAGACTTTTTCAAGCGAGTTTTCAATATACATTGCGACTTTTTCAAGCGAGTTTTTGTATTCGAATGCGACTTTTTCAAGCGAGTTTTTATATTCAAAATTAAAATACGCTCTTATTTTTTTGTTTAAAGAGCGTATTTTCTTATTATTTTATTAAATTATAAATATAATCAAGTCGTTCAATATTTCTCTTATTTAACACTGATTGACCATAACAAAGAGCTTTAAGTGTCTCTTTATATAGATCTTCTTTTTTAAGTGATCCTTGAATTGAAATTATTTGCTTCATTGCACATATAATTTCTTCCTTAGGAATATCATATATATCTCTATTGCTATTAATTCTAAAGCTTTCTACCTGTTTATCCCCTGTTCTACTCCAATATACATTTTGATATTGATCCTTGGTTGTTGGTAAATTTAGAGACTCTAAGGTTTTAACTAAACATTCCTTAGCTTTGTCACTCATACTTTTGATATTAGAATTTTCCTTTACTCTATCCTTTAATGTTTCAAAGGAAATAGGAGCTTCTTTATTTACTACCTCAACTATCAAAGCTCTTAGCTTATAATTAAATCCCTTATCATTATCATATTCTACATATGTATATGCTGGCACCTTTTCATAAGCCCTGCAATTATAGTTAAATACTTTGGCAGGTAATGATTCTAGCCTCACATTTAGTTTGTTAGCTTCTGGCTCATATGGCTTATTTAAACAAGAAATTATTTTATCAATAGTCTTTTTTCTGTCTTTATAATATTCAATAGAATAAACATCTACGATTTTCCATTTTAGTGAATTCAATACTGATTCAAATACATATAATTGGTCTCTACAGCTACGATTTTCAAGTGGCTTTGAATCAATTAATATGCCCAAATCATAAGCATCCTTATTTTGATTAATAATCGCAAGATCAATCTTAAAATCGCTATTACCGATATTACATCTTACATCATAGCCAAGCTTTTCAAGATCTTTTTTTATAAAATAGGCAATTGATTTATCCTCATCATCATTATTTATAAGTAGAGGATTGTTCTCCATAGAAGCATATTGTAGAAAATGCTTTAGCATTAATTGACCTTTATTAGAAATTTTTGTATCATCATCAAAATCAGTTGGTAATATAGTAGAAACAACAATCATCTTTTCTTTACTTCTGCTTACCGCAACATTTAATCTTCTTTGACCATTTTCACGAGCAAGAGGACCTAAAACTACAGCTCTACCCATAGAATTCTTTCTAAACCCAATTGATAAGATTATAATATCTCTTTCATCACCTTGAACATTTTCAAGTGATTTAACAAACCAAGGTTCAGTAACCTTTGCTACTGTATCACTTAAAATATGATCATCTGCTAATAAATTAACTATAGCATCGTAAATAGCATCAGCTTGTTTCATATTGAAGGCAATGATTCCTACTGACTTATTCATAGCTTTAGGATTAGTATAAATCTCTTTAAATGTATCAACAATCATATCTATTTCTTCTTTGGTGATGCTTGAATTTAGCTTTGCACAATCAAGGGGAACATACTTAAATTCAACCAAGCTCTTTGCCGAATTAATAGATGGGAAGATAAACAAGGTATCATTATAGAAATTATAATTAGAGAAAGCAATTAGAGATTCATGCTTACTACGATAATGATAATTTAATCTAATTCTTGGTAAATCAATTGTAAGGCATTCATCTAATAAAGAAATAGCATCCTCATATTGAATGTCTTCATCACTAAGCTCAAGACCTGCTTGAAAGTAAGCTGAAGGTGGCATTTGCTCAGGGTCACCAGCAACAATTAGGGTTTTACCTCTAGCAATAGGTCCAATGGCCTCATGAGTTGGAATAATACAATAAAGGAAATCCCTGCGCCAATAGATGTTGCTAAGCCTGCGCCAAATATTCCCATATTAAAGATAAAGACAAACACATAATCTCCAACAACATTAAATATTCCACCAGCTAATACACCAATTGTTGCAAGGCCTGGATTTTTATCATTTCTTAAAAATGCGGCAAGCATTTGATTAAAGAGAAATAAAGGAAAGACAAATCTTATTGGCTTCATATATTTCTTAGCTAATAAAAGTAATGATTCATCGGCACCAAAGAATCTTAAAATTTGTTCCTCAAAGCAAAAAAATACAAATCCACGCTAATAACGCTAAAACAATAGAGCCAATAACAGCTGCTGAAAAATATTGATTTTCAGTTTTATCATTTTTATTACTACTTCTTTTCGTACAAAATAAAACACTACCACCGATTCCCATTAATAATCCTAAGCTATATATAATATTCCACACAGGTGCTACAACAGCTAAGGCCGCTGTTCCATCAGGACCATGATATTGTCCAACCATAGCTGTATCCACTATTGAATAAATAGAAGTTATCATAGCACTTCCAAATGCTGCCAAAAGATATTTAAAATACATAGGTTTAATTTTATCATTCAAAAAATCCATAAAAATCATCCTAAAAGAAAAAAAAGGACAAGAAGCAGATGTTTCAATCTGTCTCTTATCCAGCTATTATTTTCAAGAATAATTTGCCCTCCGAGAAAGCATTTCTATTATATGTTTTCTTAACCTAGATGTCAAGTGACTATTCTTAAACAAACATTATAAAATAAATAGGTAAAATCAATAAATTATTTTTCATTTCACAAATATTTTTGTTTCCAAAAACATAGCCAATAGGTAGCTTATAGTTACCATCTTGTGCTACAAGCTTTGGTATGGCTCTATAATTGTTTTGATCATTACCTGACTTTATCTCAATTGGTAATATATTTAATTTGTCATAATCATTAATTAGGAAGTTAACCTCTCCAACCTTTTTACTATCAAAATAGAACAA
Organism: uncultured Mollicutes bacterium; assembly: GCA_937905855.1. Taxonomy (GTDB): domain Bacteria; phylum Bacillota_I; class Bacilli_A; order Acholeplasmatales; family Anaeroplasmataceae; genus CAKQDS01. The sequence goes on along the minus strand of CALCWU010000250.1, from coordinate 1,241 downwards.
ATCATGACCATGAGCAACCAATTCCATTGCACATACAGTTTCATATACTGATCCAAGATTAATACCTTTATCATTATCTAATATCGCACTTATATTATTTTTATACAACAAATTAGTTAATAATCCAACATCATTATAATAAAGCTTAACTAAATTTTTACATAGAGATTCATTTAAAGGGAATTTAGGATTATTTGCTGCTTTTGCTGAATTTACAACACCAGCCGCAACTAAATAATCAAATTCATCTTCATATTTTTCAAGGCTAGCTGATTCTTTATTTTCTATGCTTTTAAACTGTAATCTTTTAACCTTATTAGACATATTAGATATTAACAAATCATAAACCTTAGTAATTTTTAATTTATGCTCTAAGTCATACTTTGCACAATCGTCTCTATAATATGCAAATATTTGACTATGAATATTTCTTGTTTTTATAACATTCTTATTAATTACATATTGTGTTACAGCATCAGGTAAGCCACCACAAATTAAATAATCCTTAAATAATGATAATATCGTATTATGTATTGCCTCTTCAACCTTCTCTTTATTAATAAAGCAGCTTCTTAAATAATCAATAACATCCTTATTAACATTATTAGCCCATAAAAATTCTTCAAAATCCATTGGATACATCTTTACCTCGTTAATAGCACCCATTGGTATAAAGATATGCTTAAGAGTTACACCAAGCAATGATCCACTTGCAATAAAGCGATATTTTTTTTCTTTTTTTAAATCCTTAAGCATAGTAATTAAATGAGGATAGTATTGAATTTCATCTAAAAATATAATAGTATCTTCAAATGTATTAAGTTTATCACCATATAAAGAACTAACCAATAGATAAAAGGCCTTAGTTGTTTTAACATTTAAAAAAGCTCTTTCGCCTTCATAATCTGTTTTTAAATCAATTTCAACATAATTATTAAATTTATTGGAAGCAGTTTCTCTTATAATAAAGCTTTTACCAATTTGCCTAGCTCCATCAATTATGATAATTGGCTCCAAGGGATTTTCATAATATTCGTTTAAAATCTTTTCTACCTTTCTATTAAACATAAAATCAACTCGTTTCTAACTTTTCTAATATAATTTTAGCACTAATATATAACTTTTCCAATATTTTTAAGTAAATGTTATCGTTTTAATTATAAATTCATCTAAACATTTGAATTTTTTAAGTAATAATTATAAAATGAAATTGATGATTATTAATGAAAAAAATAAATGAA
>CALCWU010000249.1 GCA_937905855.1 uncultured Mollicutes bacterium | reverse complement strand
AACAACAGGCTCCTCTGCCTTCTCTTCAACAACAGGCTCCTCTGCCTTCTCTTCAACAACAGGTTCTTCTGCCTTTTCTTCAGCAACAGGCTCCTCTGCCTTCTCTTCAACAACAGGCTCCTCTGCTTTCTCTTCAACAGTAGACTCTTCTACCTTTGAATTTCTTTTAGCCTCTTCTAATGCTTCTTCTTTAGCATTATCATCTACAATCTCTTCGATTGCCTCATCAACTGTTTTATTATCCTTATGTGTTAAAGCATCTGATGGTTTTTGTCCTTTTTTAATACCAACGACCTTTGAAACACAAAATAAAATTAAAACTAATACAACTGCGCCAATTAATATGGAAAAAAACACCTTATCAACTGTTGCTAAACCTAAAAACATAATTTTTGCCACCTTTCAATTCAAATCATCACATATTTATATTATAACTTAAAAATATTTTTTTTACAACAAACTAATTGTTAAAAATTAATCTTTTTATGCACAAAAAAAGCTAATTCGACAACTAGAATTAGCAATTTGAAAAAGAAAAGAAAAGGTATTAAATATAAGTTAAATATTTATAAAAGGTTTGAATTTAACTTACATGGTATATTTTACTCTATTTTTTTAAAATTACAAGTATTATTTTTAATGAAAACCTTTACTTAATTATGAAAGCCTTTTACAATATTGGAACATTATCTATATTATTTACATATAATAGTACTGGTGATGCCATGGAAGATAAAATTGTTCTTACCTTAGTACTTTTTATTTTACTAGTAGCAATCAATAAGCTTCCAAAAGAAAAAAGAGCCTAAGCTCTTTTTTTACTTTAATTTATCCACATTTGCAAAAATATCATAGCATAGCTTTGTATAGCTATTATCATAATCATTCTTTATAGTTGTTCTTGACCAGTCAAGCTTTAATTGACCATCAATATAAACTAATATTGTAGGGCAAACTGAAGCATCCTTCATTCCTAGCTTATCTTGAATATTCTTTCTACCGCTTGATTTAGTATAATATTTAGCACAATCTAAATAATAAATCTTATCAATACCATATTGCTTTGCTTGTTCATTTAAAACAGTAATCGCAGTTGTTGATGATGTTTCCTTATTTGAAGCATAAACAACATAAGTTACCTCATTTTTAATATCGTTATTTTTTTCTTCATCTAATAATTTTACAAGCTTATCAAGTTTAATTTTTTCATAAACATTATGATAAGGAAGATTGTCCTTATAATCATGGTATACACTACATCCTGCAAGTGTCAAACAAAAAACAAAAGTTAAGACAACTACAGAAATTATTTTGCTTATTCTTTTCATATATATATTTCCTTTCTCTAAAACGTTATTCTAATTATAAAATAAAAACCTCTATTTTACAAGAAAAAATTACTCCTTATTAGATATTTTTATTAAATATTCACCTCTATAATTAGAGAATCCTGTATCTGGGTACTTTTGATAGTTATTTCCACTCTTAAAGCTTTCAGCTTTATATATCCACATTTTATTTTGATCAAATGTAATTATTTCATCAACACCATCATTATCAATATCATATACCTCACAAGCAAGAGTTGGATGTCCATCATCAGGAAATAAAACTACCTTGTCTAAATCATAATCGACAAGTCCGCCATCAGCAGAAGCATTTAAAAGACAAAGCTCATGCGTACCATCATAGGCTACAGGAGAAATAATATTTCCATTACTCATTTGCTCTATTTTTTTATGAATATTTCCAAAACGATCATACATTAAAACAATTCCTTCACTACCCCAAAATGTTGTAACTGCAATTTTTAAATCATTTGAATTTTCTTCATAGCAAGCAACACTTATTCTTTGAGCATGACCTATTTCATTATGCTTATAGAGGCTTCCATCTCCGTTAAAGATATTAAATCCTTCATTTCCTGAAGCTAAAATAAACTTTTCTTCTTCATTCTTTGCAAGCTTAACGTAAATTATTTCATCGGTATGATCACTATTCATCGGCAAGGAAAATATCATTTTTCCATCATGATCAATCAAATCATAGCCAACAAACATCTCATCATGACCATCATTATCATAATCAAAAATATAAGGAAAATGTCCTGTATTTTTATGATTATAGCGCCATAAAAGTTCAAAATCTTTATTATAAGCCCAAACGTTTTTGTATCTATCCTTAATTATAAAATCACTTTTATAACCTAATCCACTAAAATCAGCAACCCTAATCGCATCAACATTTAAGCGATTAAAAGGATAATCTAAAACTAAAGGGTCATTATTTACAATCGGCGTTGGCATTGACTTAATAACCCTACCATCCTTAGCATCTACAATATAAATCATAAAATCCATTGCATATATTACCTCTAAATTACCATCATTATTAATATCGGCAATTTGAATAGGTAAATCGCAGCTTATAGCTGTATTATCAAATGAATTATTTGGTTCTCCCTTTTGCCATAAAATATTGCCATCGATATCAAAGGCAGTTATTGAAGATAATCTAGCAAACGAATCTCTCATAATTCTTTTTTGATGCTGACAAAGAATAAAGAAGATTTTTCCGTTAATAAAACGTCCAATTCTAAGCTGTCTTGCTGAGCCAAAATTCTTTAAATCAATTTTTTTAATACATTTTAGGTTAGGGTATTTTTTTCTTTTTTCAGCAAGCTTATTGTTAATAGCTTCTAAACGCTTTTCATGATTTACATATTCTTCACAAGAAGTATATATTTTTAAGTCACTATACCTACAAGCCCCTTTAGCAATAAAGCCAATACGCCCAAACAAATAATCAATTTTATATTCGAATTGTAATTCATTATCAAGATAAGCCCTTATAATATTATTTTTTGTTTCAATTTTAATATTGTAGGTTTTTAAATCAGATGCTTCAATTTTTTTACTAATTAAAACCTTAATATCTTCTTCGTATCTTTTTACAAGAGCTATTTCTTTGCCATTTAAAAAAATCGCATAATAATCTCTTGATGTTTGATAACAAAAGCCAATTCCACAATACTTATTTAAATCAAATAAACGAATATTAAACTCAATTGAAGGATTAGCATAAATAATATTCTTTAGTATTAAAGCGCTATAAACATTAGCAAATGCGCCCTTACTATAGTCACCACGATTTTGTTCTAAATAATGCTTTTCACCATCTGATGTTATTAGCCATGATCCTCCCTGACTACGCCATTGATGGTTAGAAATCGGATCATAGAAATCACCCATAAAGCCTTTTTTTTCAACATAATTGTACTCGCCTATAGCACTGCATTCCTTATCATAGGGAAGCTCACCTGTAGGAAAGCAAGAAAAATCAATATTATAAAAAAACTTAATCATTCTCTAAAACCTCTTTTAATTCAGCAATTGAATGTAATATTTTTACATTGGCTGATTTTAAAACATCATAAGCCTGATGTCCACAATCAACAAGTAGAGGTGTAGCATTGATAGATGAAGCAACTAAAACATCATGAAGAGT
>CALCWU010000248.1 GCA_937905855.1 uncultured Mollicutes bacterium | reverse complement strand
GACACCTTCAACAGTTACCTCTAAATCAATACCCTTAAACATTTTAATTAAGCTCTCCAAGAATACCTGCTCTGTTCTTAGACGTAGATTATTTTCAACAAACAAACGATCGATTTTAACAGTATTACATTTTAACTTCATTAAAGAACCAATTGAAGAATATCCTGAACCAAAATCATCCATTTCAATCTTAATTCCTAATTCTCTAAGCTTCATAAGCGTTGAATTAAATAAATCCTCATTGCCAATAAAGGCACTTTCAGTCACCTCAATATGCAAATTATTAATGTCAAAATCGTAATTATTGATAATTTTTTTTACGTTGTCAATTAAGGTTGGATCAATTAAATTAGTTCTTGAAAAATTAATAGAAATAACTATTGGCTTTTCACCACGTTTCTTCATTCCATCAAGCAAAATACAAACCTGTTGTAATACAAATAAATCTAGTTTAACAATTAAACCATTTTGTTCAAACTCTGAAATAAATTGATCAGGATACATTACTACATTGCCATGAGAATCAACCCATCTAATTAAAGCTTCAGCTCCAACTATTTCACCAGTTGTAGCGTTAACCTTAGGTTGATAATACACGCTGAATTCTTTGTTAATTATATCCGTATTATGCAATACCTTATCAAATAATTCTTGAGTTTTTGCTATCTCACTATCAAATACTAATACCTGCTCTTCTCTACGTTTTGCATATTTTAAAGCAAGAATTGCATTTTGAATTGTTTCTTCATTTTCAAATCCAGAAGCAATACCATAATTAAAATGAATAACGAAAGCCTCAGAATTAGAATTAACAAACAATGTATTTAGCTCATTAACAAAATTAATTGCTTTAGATACATCCTCATCATTCAATTTAAAAACAAATCTACCACTACCTAAATATGCAGCATAGCGATTTTCTCCTAGTTTATTTAATAATATACTAGTTATATTCTTTAATAAACTTTCAAATAAATTATCACCAATTTGATTTTTTAAAAAATCAGCCTTAGCTAGCTTAAATGCTACAAAGCAAACACGCTTATTAGCCTTTTTATTTAGATAATTTATCATTCCCTCATAGGTATATAATCCTGTGATTTTATCAAAGAAATTTTGCTCATTAATTGATTTTTTATAATTTTTCTTAAGAAAAGCCATAACTACAAGAGAGGCTACAATTATAATGGCAATTGTTATATATAAAATAATATTTTTAAAATCCATTTTTTATAGCCCTCCTTATATCTTTCTCTTCTTACTTCTAAATACAAAATATGCAGCAGCAAGAATAACAACAGATCCAGCCATTATAGTATAATCTATTGCACTAGCATCATTGCTTCTATAAACATTTAGATATATTTCTTTACTAATTTCTCCATTAGATTTAATAGTTATAACTATGTTATTATTACCATTCTTTAATGATGTATTGTTGATTTCATATGTTTCCTCTGGATTAGCAAGCAAAATATTAATATCAAGTTTTTTAACTCTACTTGAAACTGTATATGAATAATCATTAACATCATCATTATAGTCAGATGCAAATGCACCTATTTGCTTAATACTAATTTCATCTATTTTTACACTCTTTCTTAATACATTAACAACAATTGTTCTTGTTTGTGACAAGTCTGTAGATGTAATAATAAATAATACAGTATTATAGCCAAATCTTAAGTCATTACCAAAAATTCTGCAGGTTGGAGAATCCTCATATTCTGTAACATCAAATAAAATCTTATAGGTTAAACTCTTAATATTACTTTCAACCTCATATACCTGTTCATAAATATCTGTAGTATTAGAGAAATCAGTCTTAAATCCTGGAATTTCGTTAATTTCAAATGAACTAACATTAGTATTACTTGTGGCCTCAGCTTTTCTTATAACAATAATGCTATAAACAGTAATTTTACCTGTCTTAGGAATTGCAGCTACTTGGAACTCCTGACGACCAACAGTCAAATTAAATTCACCAATTCCACGAATTTCAATACTTGGGTCACTAGCAAGACCTATAATATTAATGCTTCCATATGAATATGCAAGTACAGCATAATAGGTAAATGTATAATCGTTAAATACGATAGTTTCACCATTTTCATCTTGGAAATTAACGCCTTCAATATATAAATTAGTTAATCTTCCATCTGCAGATGCTCTATTAATTGTTATAAAATAAGTAGAAATTGCTCCATTTTCAGCAATTACCATAATAGATACAATAGTTTGGCTATCTGGCTCAAGCTCAATTCTTAATCCAGAATGAACAACATTATTAATCATTATTTGAACAATTGATGTGTCCTTATTAGCTATTGCTACAATATCAACAGTTTGAACCTGATAAATAACATCCTTTTCATAATTATATTTATCACTTCTAAAGCCTGAAACCAAAGCACCATCAATCATAATTGATTTTAATGATGAATCAGTATCAGCCTTTGCTCTATAAACACTAAATGTGTATTTTTCACCAATATTACCACTTTCACTTATTGCATATACAACAATTTCTGTTTTAGCGTCCTCAGTTAATTGATAAACACCGGTTCCAACAATTGAGGCACCATTGCCGGTGGCCTGAACATAGATGTTTTTAACACTATATTCAACATTTATTTCATACTCATTTTCAGTTGGATTAAATTCATTTGCAAAATATAATCTACCATTTTCTCCTTGAATTGTTATACTAAAAATATCATTTCTATTATCTAAGTTAACCTTTTCTCTTGAGACATAAAGCTTATAGGTTTGACTAATTTCTACATCTCCTCTTACAGCCTCAGCAGTTACCTTTACATCAATTACATAAGTATTTTGACTAGTAATTGTAAGAGTTGCAAGTTCAATATTTCCAACATTTGAAACCGTAGAATTTTTACTATTAGCAGTAGCTTTAATGAATACTGAATAAACATCATCATCAGTTATAGTAATACTATATGAATAGGTACCAGGCTTGAATTCCTTATCAAATTGAGCAGGCTCACCCTTAACCTCAACAATCAATTCACTTAATGATACGTCAGTATCACGTAATGCTCTTTTAACCTTGAAATGATATTTTTCAGAAGCACTACCATCATTACTATATAGATGATATTCACTTTCAATATAAACATCAAATTCTAAATAATCTGTTGTCAAATTATAAACACCAGTTCCACGCTTAGTAGCATATAATGCGCTTGTTTTAGCATTAACATTAATGCTAGTCATTGTATAAGGAAGCTCAAGAGTTATATTATTTTCATCAGGATTGAATGTATAATCAACATTGTCAATTGTAATATCTAAAATATCACTAATATCCTCAGCACGATAAATATATAGTTCATAATCGTTTTTAGTTGTTCCATCCTCAGCAACAACTGTTAATACGAATTTATTAATACCAATTGATAAGGTTTTTGAACCAACACCACTAATTGTAGCTTTAGTAGAAATACTTGCAACAATATTAGCAATATCAACATTATGATCTACTCTATAAGGAATTATATATTGATTTGGTTCAACATTAATATTATTATCATTAATTGTAAGACCAGTTAAATAAGCATCGCTACTAGCCTTTAATCTTGTAACCTTAATATAATAATGTGTACCCTCAGCCTGTGATTCAGACACCGCATATATACAAATCATTTGGCTTGTGCCCATTTCATTAAAATGATATACGCCATTTGACTCATTACCATCAACTAAATAACAAATAGTTGCTTTAGCACTAACAGCTATAGCATTAGCAGTTAATAAAGACACATTCCAAGGAATAGTAATTTGATAACCAGTAGTACCAGCATTTTCAATATCCTTAAGACTTACACCATCAAGGAAATTAGTATTATCGCTACCACCAATTAAGCCAATAGATGCCATATCATTGTTTGTATCAAGCTCTGGCGTATTTTCTGCCTCACTTGTTACAATAAGCTTATATTCTTGTTTAGTACCTGCTTCGCTTGTTACAATTACACTATAAATAATTGATTGACCACGAGCTGGAAGTGAAACCTCACCAAGACCAGACACACTAGAAAGCTCATTACTTAATGTAGCATTAATAATAGCAGTCTTATAAACATTTAAATTAACACTTAGAGGAATTAAAATTCTTACAGGATTAGTAAGAGCACTAACATATTCAACACCATTAACGACAAATGATAATGATGTTAGATTATTATCTGTATTTGCAGCT
>CALCWU010000247.1 GCA_937905855.1 uncultured Mollicutes bacterium | reverse complement strand
TAATTGGAAGTTTGCAGTACCGTTTTTAATTTCTTGGATTGCTTTTTCAGCTTCTTTTAATGTAGAAACAACTCTAACAACTACGTGAGTACCTTTAATATCAAGTTCAACTGTTTTTGAACGAGTATTTTTATCAACACCACGCATTTCTTTAATGTCGTCATTTCCAATATTTTCACCTGTTACGAAATAATATGCAGTTCTTGCAGCAGCTTCAGCAACACCACCTGATGCACCAAAGATTGTTGCAGCCCCTGTATATTCACCGAATGGAGAATCCGCTGATTTAATCATTCTTGCAAATTCTTGAGTTGTTAAAACTACATCTGTTTCAGGTTTTCCGTCACGCATTAATTGTTTACGAGTACGTTCATATTTTTTACCTGTACAAGGCATAATTGATACAACTGCAATATTTTCTTTTGTAAATCCCTTTGATAGCATCATATCTATTAACAATCCAAGTGGTTCATATAAATCATCAACAGTTTTAAAATAATAAATTGTTCTATCGTATGTTGTATAAGCATTGGCGCTAGCTCCAAACTTAGAAAATTTATAAAAGGCATCACTTCCATCTGGCATTGCAAAGCACTTATGCTCAATAAAATGAGCAATACCAGGTTTTGTTTTATATTCCTTGCCATCAAGAATAAAATTAAAATCACTAGAGCCATATTTAACACTAAACATTGCAAATGAACTTTTAAAGCCTAAGCGCTTGATATAGCGAAGGTGCATACCATATTTTAACGTTAGGTATTTAGATTCTAGATTATTCATGTTCCTCACCTCTTGCAATATATTTAAATGCTAATTTTAAATTTTTGGCTGCCTTAACAATATCCTGAATATTTAAGCTTTTAATCATTTCAATTCTATCATCTATTGTTAAATTTTTATCGATAAATAAGTCATTGATAATCTTTTCTTTAAGCTTAGTTGTTTGATAATCGCTTGTTTCCTTTAAGGAATTAATTAATTTATTTTTTAGACTATTAAATTCATCTTCTGTTATTTTTCCTTGCTGAAGATTAACTATTTCTTCTTCAATTGCTAAAGTAGCAATATCAACATTTTTAATTTCTGTTCCAAGTGAAATCAAAACAAAACCAAAATTTGCATAATAAGCAGAATAAATATCATAGCACAAGCCTTTTTCCTCTCTCACATTTAAAAACAATTTTGAGGTTGAATCTCCTCCTAATATAAAGGCTGCAAGACTAGTGGCGATGGCATCCTTTTCATCATAAAAAGGCGCATTTTCATATATTAAACGAATATAAGCCTGATCAATATCATCATTTTCTACTAATTCTCTATAATTATCAAATCTTTTACGATGGGTCATATATTTAGGAAATTTAACATTATTTTTATCAGTAAATTCTTCAATAATGTCACCATCAATATAAGAAACCTCTTTTAAAGATTTAAAATTAAGATAATAATCGTATAGCTCATTTGGTGTTATCTTATTTAAATCCTCAATTTTACATTCACCAAAAAGCTCTGCAAAATCCATTTCTAAAAATAAAGAAAGTGCTCTTTTAGTTGCGTAAAAGCTTCTATCATCATTATAATGAATAATTGCTGTATATAATTCTTTTTTAGCATAATTAAACATATCTAATTTAAAACGCTTATTCCATACATTTGGTTCATTAATAATTAAATCAAACGTTTTAAGAACTTTATCCAAATTATATTCATCATCTAATGAATATTTGGGGTTCATTGCCGTCATTGTATATGATAAACTCATATAATCACCAAAATTAACTATTTTTACGCTTGGCTGCATATTATAATTTGCTTCTAGAAATTTGGAAAATTCTGCAATCGTTTTATATTTTTTATTACTTAATGAAAGGCAAATGGCTAACAAATTAGCAATTGTGACCTCACTATTATTAAATGGTTTTATAAATCTTTTGTTAATAATTATACTATGGAAACGATCATCAAATATTTTATAC
>CALCWU010000246.1 GCA_937905855.1 uncultured Mollicutes bacterium | reverse complement strand
TATTTTTAAAACTCTTTTTGTAATATTACATTTAAAATAAAAATATGATATAATAATTTATGGACTTTAATTTATTTAGGAATTGGAGATTAAATATATAGGAGGAGCAGATTTCCTACATATTTTTTTAAAGAAATATGGTCTCCGTCTGCGCGTTATTTGTATGGTTACTGAAAAGTTAGAAAAAAGTCGTATGAAGGCTACATTTGATGTAACTGCTGATGAATTTAAAAAAGCAGTTGATGAAGCATTTGTAAAGGTAAATGCAAATGCTACAATAAAAGGTTTCCGTAAGGGACATGCACCACGTTCAGTATATGAAAAGACATATGGAACAGCTGCATTATATGAGGAAGCAATTAATATTGTTTTAAACAATAAAGTAAAAGAAATTTTTGATGACAAGGAATTAGCTCAAAAGGTACTTGGAAATTATGTTCCTGAAGTTGGTGATGATTTTGGACCAGATAAGAATTTCAAGGTTTCATTAACTTTTGATGTAACTCCTGAGTTTAATTTACCTGAGTATAAAGGTATTGAAGTTAAAAAAGCTGTTTTATCAGCTACTGATTCTGAAATTGATGATGCCATTAAAGCTGTTTTATCAGCTCATTCTACTAAGGTAGAAAAGGAAGAACAAACAATTGCTAATGGTGATTATGCAGTATTTGATTTTGAAGGAAGCGTTGATGGCAAGGTATTTGAAGGCGGTTCTGCTAAGGATTACGAGTTAAAAATTGGTTCTGGTCAATTTATTCCAGGTTTTGAGGACCAAATGGTTGGAATGAAGGCTGGCGAAACTAAGGATGTTAATGTTACTTTCCCAGAAAATTATGGTGCAAAGGATTTAGCTGGTAAAGCTGCAGTTTTCAAAGTAAGTGTTCATAAGGTTTTAGCTAACGTTTTACCTGAATTAACTGATGCCTTTGTTGAAAGCTTAAAAATTGATGGTGTAAAAACTATTGATGATTTAAAGAAAAATAAAAAGGATTCAATTGAAGCAAATAAGAAGACAAGCGAGAAGGATCGTCAAGTTGACACAATTATCAATACTATTTTAGATAATACAGTTTGTGATATGCCTGAAACTCTTGTAAAAGAAAGAGTAGACCAAATTCGTGCTCAATATGAAAACCAAGCAAAGATGTATAATATTCCATTTGAAACATTCCTTGGTTTAATGAATATTACAAAAGAAAAATTTGATGAAGAAACTGAAAAGCAAGGCGCTCGTCAAGCATTATTCTCATTAGTATTTGGTAAATTAGTTGAGGCTGAAAAGCTTACTCCAACTGAGGAAGAATTAAAGGAATTTGCCGCAAAGCAAGCTAAGGAAGGCGAAAAGCCAGAAGATTTAGTTGCTAAAAATGGCTACCAATATTTCAATCAAATTGCTTATGATAAGATGATTCAATTCTTATTAGATAATGCAAAATATATTGATTAATTTTAAAGATTAAGTCCTCTTTTGAGGACTTTTTTCAAATATTTAAAAAACAAAAAAATATTTTTGGCAAACTACTTGCAAAAGTGCCAAAAATGGTGTATTATAATCGTAGTCGGAAAGAGGTGTTTATAATGGACGACAAAAGTAGTTTTACCGGCGATTGCTGTTCGTGGGATAGTACCATTGCCAAATAATGAATTTAGAATTGAAATTGGAAGAGAGCCATCAGTTCAAGCATTAGATGCTGCTGAAAGTATGTATTCAAATAATATTTTGTTATTGATTCAAAAGAACTCTCAAAATGATGACATAACTGAAAATGACCTACAACCTATTGGCGTTTTGGCTAAAATAATATTGAAATTACGTTTGCCTAATAATAATTATAAGGTGAAATTTAAAGTAACTGATAGAATAAATGTTTTGAATTATGAATCTGTAAATCCTTATTTTGTATGCAATTATGAGAAGTGTATTACATTATCTTCATCACCAGAGCGTGAAGCTATTTTGATGAAGAATGTTATGGAATCGTTCTCAAAAAATTACAATAATTTTGTTTCGAGTGCGGATGAGATTCTTCAAACCATTCGTAATGGTGCCTCAGCTGATGTTTTATCGGATGTAATTGCTTTTAGATTACGTGGCGACGTTGATAAGTATAAATATCTTTCAGAACTTGATGTTTGTAATCGTTTGAAATATTTACTTGAGGATTTCGAGTTAAATAAAGAATTAACTGATTTGGAAGATAAAATTAATCAAGAGGTAAAAAAATCTATTGATCAATCACAAAAGGAATATTATCTTCGTGAAAAAATGAAGGCTATTCAAAATGAACTAGGTGATAAAGCTCGTCAGGATGAAGAGGTTGAGGAATTCCGTAAGAAGATTGAAGAAAGCCAAATGCCAGAAAGAACTAAGGAAAAGGCTCGTCAGGAATTATCAAGATATGCTTCAACATCTAATCAAATGGCTGAATCTGGTATAATGCGTACTTATATTGAAACCTTGGTTAACTTGCCTTGGGGAAATCAAGCAAGTGTAGATAATAATGATCTTAAGGATGTTTCGATGAAGCTTGATTCACGTCATTATGGACTTGAAAAGGTTAAGGAACGTATTGTTGAATATTTAGCTGTTAAGATTATGACTAATTGTAATCCGCATACAATTTTGTGTTTTGTAGGGCCACCTGGAGTTGGAAAAACTTCACTCGGAAAGAGTATAGCTGACGCTCTTGGTAGAAAGTTTATAAAGCAATCTCTTGGTGGTGTACGCGATGAGGCTGAAATTAGAGGTCATAGAAGAACTTATATAGGAGCTATGCCTGGTAGAATTATTAAAGGTATGCTTGAAGCAAAAACTGTTAACCCAGTTTTCCTATTAGATGAAATTGATAAAATGGCTTCTGATTATCGTGGCGATCCAGCAGCTGCTATGCTTGAGGTTTTAGATCCTGAACAAAATAATAATTTTTCAGATAATTATCTTGAGGAGCCATATGATTTGTCTCAGGTTATGTTTATAACTACTGCCAATTCTTTAGAGGATATTCCAGCTCCATTACGTGATCGTATGGAAATTATTGAATTAAGCAGTTATACTGAATTTGAAAAGTTCAATATAGCTTATAAGCATTTATTACCTCGTGAGCTTACTGATCATGGCTTAAGTGATTCACAATTAAAAATTGAAGAAGAAGCAATGTATGAAATAATTAGAAATTACACTAGAGAAGCTGGTGTACGTGAATTAAATCGTTTGATTGCTACAATATGTCGTAAAACAGTAAAGGATATTTTAATTAATAAAACAGAAAGCACTGTTATTACTAAGGAGAATTTAGCCAATTATTTAGGAAAGCCTAGATTTTTCAATAATGTTTCTCGTCCTGAAAATCAGGTAGGTATTGTAACAGGTCTTGCTTATACTCAATTTGGCGGTGATACCCTTGATATAGAGGTTACCTATTACAAGGGCAAGGGCGGATTAGTTTTAACTGGAAAGCTTGGCGATGTGATGAAGGAAAGTGCGCAAACTGCTTTATCATATGTGAAATCTCATGCTGCTGAATATGGAATACCTATGGATAGATTTAATGAAAATGATATTCATATCCATGTGCCTGAGGGTGCTGTTCCAAAGGATGGACCTTCTGCCGGAGTTACTCTTACTACAGCTATTGTTAGTGCTTTAAGTGGTAAGCCTGTTGATTCACATATTGGAATGACTGGAGAGGTTACACTTAGAGGTCAGGTATTACCAATTGGTGGATTAAGGGAAAAGTCTATTGCTGCTCTTAGAAGTGGGTTAAAAACAATTTTAATTCCTAAGGACAATGAAAGAGACCTTGATGATGTTCCAGATGAGGTTAAAAAGTTATTAAAAATTATCCCAGTTGCTAATGTAGGCGAAGTTTTGGACTATGCAATTATAAAATAATATTGAGGTGATGATAAAAGTCATCACCTTTTATATTGAAATTTATTATAAAATGTTATAAAATATATTTATCATTTTTTAAATATCTATAAATTAGTAAAAAGGAGATGAAATAAATATGATGGATACACGCTTAATTACTTTTTTAGAGCTCGTGAGAACTAAAAGCTATACTAAAACCGCTCAAGCATTATATATAACTCAGCCAGCAGTTACACATCATATTAAATCTCTTGAAAAAGATAACAATATTAAACTTTTTTCTAATACAAAAACCTTTAGACTGTCAGTTGCTGGTCAAATAATATATGAATATGCTCAAAAATGCGAGTTAATGGACAATCAACTAAAGCAAGCACTTGAAAAGGAAGCAAGTACTACTCATATCTTGAAATTTGCGACAACTAATCAGGTTGCTTCAGTCATTATGAATAGGGTTCTAATTACTTGGATGAAAAATCATCCTATGGATAAAATAATAATGAATATATTGAATCATAATGAGATAGTAGATGCAATTCATAATGGGGAAATAGATTTTGCCATTATTGATAATAATTATGATCAAACATTATTTAATGGTAAGCTGCTATTTTCTTTAGCAGCTTCAATATGTGTTGGCTTTGGTCATTCATTATCACATAAACAAAAAATCAATTTTGAGCAATTACAAAAGGAAACAATTATTACAAATTTAGAATCAGGATCTAATGATTTACTTGAACTAGCCTTAAAGAAAGATAATTTAAGCATTGAGACTTTACCAAATGTACTTAAAATTAATGATGCCAAAATGGTTAAGGATTTAGTTATTAATGGTATTGGCTTAGCTCTAATTTATGATGATTATATTGAAAATGACTTGAAAGATAAAAAAATCTATACTTTGAATTTTGAAAATAATAAATTTAATCAGGATATTAATATGATTTGGAGTAATGATTCACTAATCGAAAAACAAATTATCAATGTTGCAAATGAAATAAAAGCGATATATAGCGAGGAAAAATGATGAATCCAGAAATATTATATGAAGATAATCATTTATTAGTAGTTTATAAGCCTATTGAGGTACTTTCTCAAGCTGACTCTTCAAATAGGATTGATATGCTTACTATCTTAAAAAAATACATAAAAGAGAAGTATAATAAGCCTGGAGATGTGTATTTAGGATTAGTTCATAGGCTTGACTATAATACAAGTGGGGTAATGGTTTATGCAAGAACCTCAAAAGCTGCAGCTCGTTTAGCTCTTTCAATGCAAAATGGAGAATTTAAAAAGAAATATTATGCTATAGTTGAAGGAATAGTAGAAGCTAAAACATTAACTAATTATTTGCTTAAGGATGAAAATGAAAAAAAAAGTTATGTGAATAAGAATGGCAAACTCGCCATTTTGGATTACAAACCTATTAAAACGTTAAAATATAAAGGTGTGAATTCATCACTAATTGATGTCAGCCTAAAAACAGGTAGATTTCATCAAATTAGATGCCAAATGGCATATATTGGTCATCCACTGGTTGGTGATAATAAATATGGGTCAAAGATAAATTGTCATTATTATTTAGATTGCTACAGTCTTTCATTTCCTCATCCTATATCTAAAGAAATTTTAACATTTAATTATGAAAAGAGAAGGAATCAATTATTCTGATTCCTTCTCTTTTTCTTTCTTTTTCTCGTTTTCCTTATCTTGATTTAAAAATAGCTTTGTTAAAAATAAAATTCTTTTTGATATAGTAATATAAGCATTTGCCTTTAAAGCTAAATCAAGGGAAAGCTTAGTTAAATCTTCTGTATTATTGTTAGGTATTTTTGATAAACCATTTAATGCATATTCAACAGCCGCTTTGTTTTCTTTAGAATGCAAATCTTTGAATTCATTAAATACATCAATATATGATTGATTGCTATAACGATTTTGAATGATTTCTTTAATTTCGGCAATAGACAAAACTTGTTTTAAAATACAAATTTCTTCGATAAGTGATAAATGCTCACGATTATATTTTTTTGACACAGGGGCACTGATAACTTCACCTTTTACATAATTATTAATCATTGATGAGGTTATTTGCTTATCAAGTGATGATGTTGCAAGTATTTTTAATTGCTTTTCGAGATATGTTACTACCTGATCCATGTATAAATCAATATCAGGAAGCTTTTCATAATTCTGTAATTCAAAATTATTTAATTCATTTAACCAATTTGTTAGGGTTTTATTTACGTCCATATTAACATTCCTTTATTATTATTTTAAAACATCTTGAATAATTAACAATATTTTAACATAGAATATAAAAAAATACAATAATTTGTTTAAAACTTATTGACAATGTGATTAAAATGTTATAAACTGGTATTGTAAACTAGATTAAACAATGTGAAAGTAAAGGTGATTTAACATGAAAAATAAAATTTCATTATTTGGAGAAGGAATACTGAGCGGATTGTTATATGATGAAAATCATAAGCTTTTAAATTATAAATCAAGTTCTTTTTTTAATAAACTAAGTAATAAATACGAAGTAGTTAACTATTCACGTAAAAGTATGAATTCAAAAATGCTTGTAGATATCTTAAGTAAGCTTATTGCCTTAAAGATTAAATTTAAATGTATTGTTATTAATATTGGGGAAAATGAAGCAATGAATTGTAATAATGATTTAAATGCTTTTAAAGAATTCAAGAATAATTTAGATAAAACTATTAAAATATGTAAGGCTAATAAAATTAAGGCTATTTTTATTGGCTTACCTCATAATGATAATAATTCTAATTTTAAATTATTTAATGAGGAAATAATGTATCAAGCATTAGCAAATGGAATAACATATGTTAATAGTAGTGATGTTTATTATAATGTTGCTTATACAATAAAAGGACAAAATGATATAGCAAATAATTTATTTATGGCAATGTAGCAGAAATGCTACATTGTTTTGTTATATATATTTTTGTGGCGCATATTTATATAGTGGTGATTAATAATGAAAAATGATCCTTTAATGTTTATCGACTCTTTTAAATTAAACAACGAAAATATGAGTAATCAAGAAATTTTTGATAGTCGTTATCAAAAACGAAGTTTAAAAAAATATCGTCTCGAGGATATTAAGGCAATGATGTTATATCGAATTAATGTGTTATGTGAAATTATAACTAAAAATGGTAAAATCGAAGGTTTTGTTAAAGAATTAAACGAAGAAAATATAAAAGTTAATGCTGAGGATAATAAAACCTATTTAGTTTCTTTAGATGATATTTTAGATATTAATATTTTAAAACTATAAAAAAAGATTACGATTAATCGCAACCCTTTTTATTGATTTTGCGTACATGTTACTACTGTAATTGGGCTAAAGCATTGAATTTGACATACACAATTTAAATCTAAGATACAAGTATGATTTGTTGCTTCAAATGTTTGTTCTTCAGCTACTGTTGTTGCTTCAAGCAAACGAAGTGTAACAAATCTTTTTTCACGAACTGATTCAATTCTAAAGAATTGTGTTGTAGTATTTGGTAATTCTAAAATTGCAGTTATTTCACCGCTACATCCCTTAAATGCTACGGGAATGGTATTATTGGCATTTGTAACTAATGATGTTTCGCAGGTAATGCAGCCATTATAATCAGATACGATTTCTTTTTGTAATTTGTCAATACGAATTACAGTATCAATTAG
>CALCWU010000245.1 GCA_937905855.1 uncultured Mollicutes bacterium | reverse complement strand
AGGAGTTGAAATTGGTCCTGATGCGTCAGCAAGAAATAATGGTCGTGTTGGTGGTCAAATTACTAAGGATTTAGTTAATAAGGGTAAGCAAAATGTTGACAAAGAATCTTTAAAATACGAGGTTGCTGAGGAATTAGGAGTTGAAATTGGTCCTGATGCGTCAGCAAGAAATAATGGTCGTGTTGGTGGTTCAATGACTAAAAAATTAGTTAATAAAGGTAAACAAAACTAAGCTATAGATTTGAGTGTTCATTTTTGAACACTCTTTTTTTAATTTTAATGCAAAAATCACTAAATTTTAGTATAATAAGAGGTATAGAGGTACACATATGAAGAAAAAGTTATTTTTATTAGTTATTTTTTTAAATTTATTAATGCTTGCTGGCTGTATTGTTCCAATTAGTAGAAATTATAAAAATAAGGATTTTACTGAAAGTGAAGCAGAAATATATAATGAGCATTTTGGTTTTATAATTCCTTATTTAAGTAATAATGATTATCAAATCGAAGATAATTATGATACTATGTTTAAGGTTTCTTTTAAAACATATCATAATACCTCATCTGATTTTTCGAGCTATAATGCTAAATTTAAAGAGAAATATTCTACTCTTACTGCTGAAAAAGATGATTATGATATAACTTGGTATAATTATGAATATTTGAACTGTAGAATAATGCTAAGCCTTTATAGTGAGGATAATGTTCCTACAATGCATGTATTAGTATTTAAATGGGATAGTAATAATAATGAAATTTTAAAAGCGAATGGGTTAAATGTTTCAAGTAGTAGTGGTTATTATGACCTTGATTTTTCAAATACTTTATATAATGATGTAACTAAAAATAATTCTTGTCCAACAACTGGTGATGTCAATGCATTAGTAATTCCTGTTGAATTTAGTGATAGATTAGCAATTAATTTAGGTTATAAAACAAAAGATATTGATTTAGCCTTTAATTCAACTAATAGTAATGAATTAGAATATTATAGTGTTAGCGAATATTTTTATAAATCAAGCTATGGAAAATTAAATCTTCATTTTGATGTATTGGACTCATTTATTATGGCTAATCATAGCTCATCATATTATCAAAATATTACCAATTCTACAGAAATAATTTTAGATGAAATGCTAGTGAAATTGGATGATAAAATTGATTATAATAAATATGATAGCAATAATGATGGTTTAATAGATGCAATTATTTTAGTAAATACGATGGATATAGATTATAACGTTGAGATGAAATGGGCTTTTATGACCTATGATTTAATTGGAAGTGTTTATGATAGTACCTATTTTTATAAATATGACAATGTAAGAGCTTATACTTATTTTTGGTGTCCTTATGGCTTTTTAAGAGAAAATGATGAAGGCTATGACAATGAAAAAATAAATACTTATACTATAATTCATGAATTTTCTCATATTTTAGGTGTAGATGATTATTATGATACATCATATTTAGCTACTGATACACCACTACTTAATTTAGATGTGATGGATGCTACAAGAGGCGATCATAATCCCTTTACAAAATTTTATTTAGGATTTATTAATAAAAGTAAAATTGTAACTACTAATAGTAGTGTTACTCTATCACTTAAGGATTTTGAAAAAACTGGTGATACTATTATACTAGCAAATAACTTTGATGAAAGCCTAGGAATATATCAAGAATATTATGTTTTAATGTATTACAAAAACGAAGGATTAAATGATAGCTATTTCAAAAACAATGGAATTGTTATGTATCATATTAATGCTAGTCTAAGAAAATATGGAGATTATGGTCATAATGATTATAAAATAATGAATAATAATACATCAAAATATAGTGTTGATGGTTCATACAACAATTTGATTGAATTAGTTTTAAATAATAAAAATAAGCTATATCAAGTAGGTGATAGTTTAAATGATGAAATCTATGATGATAATAATACCTTGCTTAAATATGACTTTGAAATTCAAAATATTAATGACGAAGAAGCAAGAATAAAATTTATATATAAAGGATAGAAAAATGATAACATCAGTGAATAATGACGAGGTTAAGGAAGTAGCAAAGCTTTTTACCTCCAAGGGAAGAAAAGAAAAAAATATGTTTGTAGTTGAAGGGCCACATTTAGTTTTAGAGGCTAAAAAATGCGGAATATTATTAAAAACATACACAACTACAGATAAATATGAAGGAACGCTTGTAAGTGAAGTCGTAATGAAAAAAATGTGTAATACTATAACACCAACTACTGTAATTGGTGTATGTAAAATGTTTGAAAATAAAAGAAGTGAAGGACATATTTTAGCTCTTGATAGAGTTCAAGATCCTGGAAATATGGGCTCGTTAATGCGTAGTGCTGTAAGCTTTGGCTTTAATACCATAATTTTAAATGAGGGCTGTGTTGATATTTATAATGACAAGGTTATTAGAAGTAGTCAGGGTGCAATATTTAGATTATCATTTATCAAAGCCAATATTGTAGAATATTTAAGTCATTTACAAGATTATCAAATTTTTAGTACTAATGTTAATTTAGGAAATGATGTAACAAAGGTTGAAAAGGGACCTAAAATGGTTTTAATATTAGGTAATGAAGGTCAAGGTGTTAGTGAAGAAATAAATAAAATGAACTACCAAAATTTATATATACCTATTAAAAAGATGGAATCATTAAATGTAAGTGTAGCTGGTGGTATTTTAATGTATGAACTCACAAGATCAAAATAAAAAAAATCCCAGCTAGGCTAGGATAATTATTCTTCAGTTTTTTCAGTTTCAAAAAGTGGTTCGATACCATCTAGATGATCGTATAGCTTATCAACAAACATTATACCATCTAAATGATCATATTCATGCTGGAAGACAATAGCTGGAAAGCCAGTAAGAGTCTTTGTTAGATATTTAATCTTGTTAGTTTTGAAATCATAAATAGCTGCTTTAAAGGTAATAGAATAATGACGAGGTGTTATACCATTTGTTTCTCTATCAACACTAAGGCAGCCTTCACCACCAGGAAGATAGGTCATTTCCTTACTTTTTGCGATTATTTTAGGGTTAACAACAGCATAAATATATGGTGGCTTACTGCTATCAAAAATATCTGGAGCGTTCATTGCAAACATTCTTTTACATACTCCAACTTGAGGAGCAGCAATTCCTACGCCAGGACGAATATTATATTGCTTAACTAATTCTTCATTAGCTGATATAATTATATATTCATATAAATTTTTTAATACTTCTAAATCCGAAGATGAAAGAGGTAGTGATACTTCACTACATTTTTGTCTTAAAAGAGGATTTCCTTCTTTTATTATATCTTTTTCAAAATACATTATAATCACCTTTTGTAATTATAACATAATTTTACATTTTTGTCTAATACCATCTAGCAGCACCAATTATTACTAAAAGAATAAATAGTACTAAAATTAAAGCATATCCGTATCCACCACGCTTTTGATTACACGTAGTATATGGCATATAGTTACAACCACAGGCATTTGGCATTTGATAATAATACATCGTATCACCTCCTACCTTATAATATGAGGTGATTTTTATCTTTTATGTGCTAATGTCATCATCCTTAGTTAGCCCTAGAAAGCCTTCAACGCGTTTAAGTCGATTATTTAGATTTCTAAGCTTACGATTAATATCATCAAGCTCATACATAATTCTTTGAAGCATATTCATTTCATAGCTTGAATTATAGGCATCCATATTTCTATTTTTAAACATTATAATCACCATTATATTTTATGTGTATATTAAAATGTTGTGAATGGAAAAATAAAAATGGTGACGTGTATGCTTGTAAAAAAGTCGTTTATTTTAGCAATTGGAAATACAATAAATAAAATATTAGGAATGCTTTTTATTTACATTTTAGCTAATAATGATAAAGCTATTTTGTATCAAACCTCTTATTTATTTTTCTCGATATTTAATGACATTGCAACAATTGGTTTAATACCTGGAACAACTAAAATTACCTCAGCATTAAAGGAAGATGAACTTGATGGTTTTTTAAGCTTTGGAAGAATACTTACAAAAATTATTGGAATACTCTCTATTTTAATTTATTTTTTATTAAGCCTATTTTATTTACGTTATAATAAAAATTCCAATTCCCTTGGACTTGCTTTGGCAGGAGTTTGTCTTTTTATTACACCAAGCTTATACTTTTATCGAGGTTATAATCAAGGATTATTAAATATGAATAAGGTGGCATTTAGTTTGATTTTAGAGGGTATGGTAAGAGTTATTGTGATTAGTTTGATTTTTTTTATTAATGTAAATATTTCATATCTAGCATTAATTGCTAATTTTTTGGCTTTTCTTTGCTCATATCTATATTTTAGAATAAATAAAACTCGTAAAAATAATGATTTTAAAAATTACCTTGTGAAATATTTTAATTATTGCCTACCTTATGGTATGACAACACTCTTTTTTACCTTATATCAGGCTATAGATGTTTTTATGATATATAAATACGTTAATAATATTGAATATGTAAGTGCTTATCTGTATGAGGCAAATAGATTAATTTATTTACCAGTAATGATTGCTTCAAGCTTTGCGGCAACTTTAATTTCTTCATTCAAGGAAAAAAAAGATCTGAATTCTATCTTTCTTTATTTAAATGCGATTTTAGTTTTTTTTACAGGTATATATTTATTATTTGCTAAAGAAATATTTACATTTTTATATCCTAAAAATATGGTAGGATATGTAGTTTTAAGGTATATGGTAATACAAATAATTATCTTTGGCTTATATAAAATAATTTTAGGTATCTTACATGCAATTAATAAGGTTAATGGTATTGTTTGCTTGACCTGGATAAGCTTAATATTAAAATATGCACTAAATAAAATTTTAATTGAAAGATATTCCTATATTGGGGCAATAAATGCTACAAATGTCTGTGCATTATTATGTATTTTATATGCCATTATTATTTTAAGATTTGAAAAAATAAAAATATTTGGTAATTATATATATGAAATTTTTAAATATTGTCTAGTTTTTATTGCTTCCCTATTTATTTTAGCTTTAGAAATAAAAATGTTTAAATATATTTTGATTAAAAATATATTTTTACAAATGCTATTGCTACTTATGAATTATGTAATTATAATTATCGTTACAATTTTATGGAAAAATAAGCGAAGCAGTGATATAATTTGAAATGGTGGTGTTTTAAAATGATTTTATTAATTGGACCTAGTGCTGTTGGTAAAACAGAGGTTGGAAAGAAATTAATTGATTTAGGATATGATAAATTAGTAACCTATACAACAAGAAGTCCAAGAATAAACGAACTTGATGGTAGGGATTATCATTTTATTACATTAGAAAAATTTCAAAATCTAAAACGCTGTAATTTCTTTTTAGAAAGTGTTAATTATGCAAATAATTTTTATGGTACAGCTTTTGAGGATGTGGCTGATAATAAATTTGCTATTGTTGAGCCTAATGGTTTAAGTAATTATAAAAAGAATAAAATTAACGTTATAGCTTTTTTTCTTCAGGCTAAACGAGAAACTAGAAGAGAAAGAATGCTGCTTCGTGGCGATGCCATTACTGATATTGAAAGACGTCTCAAAATTGATGATTCCTATTTTAATAATGAGGTAAAGGATTTATGCGATTATGTAATTGATGTAGATGATATCTCAATATGTGAAATAGCTAACAAAATTGATTCCTTCTACAAAAATACTAGGTAGCACCAGAACAATTATTGCATATTATAATAATAGGTGGTAATATGTCTACTAATATGGAAAGATTTAAGGAATACATTAAAAGGAATCCTAATTTAAAAAATGAGGTAATTGCTAAAAAGAAAACATGGCAGGAGCTATATGAGGAATTTATTTTAATTGGTGATGATTCTAAAACTGCTGAGCCAGAAAGCCCAAGAACGGATAGCAAAAGCAGTGATACAACCCAAATGATAAAGAATGTTATTGGCTATGTTAAAAAAATTGATCCTGATCAAATAACAAAGACTGTTACATCAATTCAAAAGGTAATTGAACTACTTGCATCATTTGGCGCAGGAGCTAGTGTGGCTAGTGCTTCAAAAAGCACTCTTGATCCCTTGTTTGATCGTAAATTTGATGAGTGGTATTAATGGATTATTTTAACTATTTATATCAGCATGAGGATATTTTAATGTATTTGCGATTTCATCCAAAATGGTATAAAATACTATATTATGATGAAAATATGTTTCAAACCTTCTTAAATATTGCTAAAAAGGATTTGAAAATAAGAATGGTCGATAAATTAGACAAATTTAATCAAAACGTTTCATATTTAAAATTATTGAAAGGATTCTTAAAGAAGGATGAATAAAAATGGATTACGTTAATATTTTAAATAAAACTGATGCCTACATCAAAAGTGTTGTTGAATCAAATGATTTTCAAGAATTAATAGCACTGAAAAAGCAAATAAATATTGACCTTAAGGATTTGATTGTTAAATTTAAAAAAGCAAAGGATAGATATTACGAAGCCCAAAAATATGGAAAATATCATCCTAATTTAGCTGATTATAAGAAAAATTTGTTAGCATTAAAAAAAGAATTATATTCAAATGATCTTGTTAAAAAATATTTCAGTCTACAAAATAAGGTTCAAAATGAAATTAACGACTTTTTAAATGTGCTTAAAATGGCAATATCAAATAAATTTAAAAAGAATGAAAGCATTAATATCAATTAAAAAATATAGTGAGGAATTGTTATGAATAATGAAAAAATTAATTTATATGTAGTTGGTGATTCTACACTTGCATTATTTCATGATGCGTATTATTATCCAAGATATGGTTATGCAACTAAACTAAACTGCTTTTTAGATTCTAATGTTAATGTTATTAATTTAGCTTTATCAGGCCGCAGCTCTAAAAGCTTTATTAAAGAAGAAAATTATTCAAAATTAAAGGAAATGCTAGATAAAAACGATTATTTATTTATTGGCTTTGGTCATAATGATGAAAAATGTGATGATAATCTAAGATTTACAAGTGCTAATTTAAACATTGAAGATAAAAATTCCTTTAAATATTATTTATATGAATTTTATATAAAGCTAGCTTTGGAAAGAGGTGCTATCCCTATTTTATGCACACCTATAGTAAGAAATAGTATTACTAATGATTATACTGGAGTAAGCGCTCATATAACAAAGGATGGTAATTATCAGAAGGCAATTATTGATTTAGCAAATAAGATTGGCGTTTACTATATTGATTTAACAACAATAACAAAAGAATTATATTTATCATTAGGGTATGATGAGGCTTGTTATTTCCATGCTTGGGTTAATTCATCAATAAAGTCTGTTGATGCTACTCATTTAAATACATTTGGTGCAAAATTGATGGCATATTTTGTTTGTTGTGAAATAAAAAAGACAAAGCTTTCTTTGGCAAATCACATAATTAATTTAATTAAACCAATAAAATCAATTGATTTAGTTAGTAATCCTGATTATAAAGAGCCTATTTATGAAGGCTTTGATGCTAAAAAATATGTTCCTAAAACATGGACAGGCTTTAGTGATGGTTGGTATGGTACTGCCTTTGGTGATTGCGGTGACTCGCCAATCGAAAAAGGCAATTGCTTTATTGCTTACGAGCAAAATAATGAATTTATTGTTGGACAAAATGCTGGAACTCCTAAAGGAAAAATTTCTCTTGGAACTGATGGTATTGCAATGATTTTCAAACAAATTTCTATTGATGATAACATCAAAATTAGTGCTAAGGTCAAAGTTTTAGAGACTAAAGAAATAAAGCAGGCAGGATTTGGTTTAATGATAAGAGACGATATTTATGTTGAACAAAATCTTCCTAATTCAAACATTAGGAGTAATTATATAGCAGCTGGTTTTTATACATCTGAGGGCTTTACAAATATTATTTATAAGAGAGAAAATACATCATTTACTAATGAAAATAATTTAGAGACAGGCTTTTATAAGGCAAATGATGAGGCGTATTTAGAGATAACAAGATTAGGTCAATCAATAAATGTAATGGTTCATTATAAAGGCAAAAGCTATGAAAAGAATTATTATGATTTTGATTTAGCGGCAATTGATAATAAATATTATTATATAGGTATGTTTGCAACTCGTGGAACTGTTTGTAGCTTTAGTGAGGTTGTTGTTGCAGATTTGGGAAAAGCTATTAAAGCATAAAAAAATACTCTGTTAAGTAAAAGTGCTTGACAGCATTTGAAATTATGGTATAATATATACGTTAATTCAGATAAAAAGGAGTGTTTTTTATGGTAAAGATTAGATTACAAAGATATGGTTCTCATAAAAGCCCATTCTATCGTATTGTTGCTTGTGATTCTAGAAGCCCAAGAGATGGTAAGTTCTTAGAAATTTTAGGAACATATAATCCATTAACTGAGCCTGCTACTGTTAAATTAGAAGCTGAAAAGATTACAAAATGGTTAGATAATGGTGCTCAACCTACGGTTACAGTTGCAAATATCTTAAAGAAGAATAATATTGCAAAATCAACAAAGTAAGCGGGGTGGACTAGATGATAAATTTTGAAAATTTGATATCTAGTTTAATATTACCCTTAGTTGCCTATCCTAATGATTTTGAAATCATTAAGGAGGAAGCTAGTACAGAAGATGATCTAAAGTTTAAGGTTTTAGTCAATCAAGCTGACTTAGGTCGTGTTATAGGACGTGAAGGTCATATTGCTAAGGCAATCCGTACGGTTTTATATGCTGGTGCCTCAAAAGAAGGCAAAAGGGTACACTTAGACATCGATGCAAGATAAAGGCTAGGAGAAAATCTCTTAGCTTTTTTTTGTTAAAAAAAAGAATTGCTGCTGCAATCCTTTAATCTAGGTAATTCACTTTTATATTTTTATTTTCTTTTGTGACTATTTCAAAAACTTCTTTTAAATTTGGGTAATCCTCATATAACGTCTTATTCTTTATATTAATTTCAAGAGGAAACTCATAGCCTGTTAAGGCGTCAAGTAAGGAATCATAATTTAGTGAATACATTTCTTCAAGATTATCTCTTAAATAGCTTAATAGTTCTTTTTTACTATGGTATTTAAGACAATCTAATTCAATTTTATTCATAATAAAACCTCAAAATACTATAGCTTTCATAATGGTCTGATGTATAAAAATATAAATCATCCTTAGCACAAAATACGATTCTTTTACTATTTCTGTTTCCACCTGTGTAATCAATGTCACACTCTATATAAGTTCTACCACTCTTTTTGGGAAGTAGTCCCTCATTGTTATAAAATGTATCGCCACCAATGCTTAGCTTATTAGAAGCAGTGTGATTACTTTTTACATAGCTCATACTTGATTTTGTTTTATAGTTACTAGGAAGCTTTTTATAAAGATATAAATAAGCACCAACCTCTTCTAATGAATCATAAATTCCTGATTCATTTATATCAGTTGAGGTTAAGGAAATACTAATAACCTTAAATCCTAAATTATCAAAACTAGAACTAGCTGTTGAACTAGAGTTTTGTTTAGAAGAACTGGAAGAACTAGAGCTTTGTTTAGAAGAACTAGAAGAGCTAGAGCTTTGTTTAAAAGAACTAGAAGAGCTAGAGCTTTGTTTAGAAGAACTAGAAGAGCTAGAGCTTTGTTTAGAAGAACCAGAAGAACTAGAACTTTGTTTAGAAGAACTAGAAGAGCTAGAGCTTTGTTTAAAAGAACTAGAAGAGCTAGAGCTTTTAGATACATCTTCTTGAGAAGCTGTTGAACTATTATCTTTAGAATTTGTAATAGATATATCACATGATGCTAGTAATAATATAGAAAATAATGCTAAAATTATTTTTTTCATTTAATATGCGAATCCTTTATGCTAATTTGTTTTTGTACGAATATTGTAGCACAATTTGTCAAAATATGCAATTTAAAAAAATATGCTAATTGTTTGCTAATAGTTAGGAAAGATAGTATAATTAATGTTAAAATAGGAGGTTTTAAAATGAGTTTAAATGAAATATTGGCAAAATCAAAAAAGCCATGTAAGTATTTAGTTGAAGAATTATTAAAAAAATATGAATATGTTTCTCTTTTAGGCTCAGTTGTAACTGGTACAGCAATAGGTGTTGATACTAAAAATATATCTGTTTCTGAATCAGCTAATGAGGTTGGATATGTTGTTAAAATTTTTAATGGCAAGGGCTATAGTGAATATTCATTTGATAACATTAATGAAGAGAATTATTTAGAACTTGCAAAGAAGATTGAGGCGGAAATTACTTTACCAGAGCTAAAGCAAGAGCATGTTAATGTTGGCTTAATTAAAGAAGAAAAATTAAAAAAATCATTTTGTCGAGAGGATTTATCACCAGTTAGTGATGAGGTAGTTGTTGAAAAGCTTACCAAGATACGTGATGACATTAAAAACTACAGTGATTTAATTATAAATGCTATTGGTAGATATAATAAGATGGAGGTTTCTAAAATCTTCATTAGTCCTAATAAGGAATTAGATCAATATTACACTTGGACAAACGTTTATGCAATAGCTGTTTCAAGACGAGGCAATACAATAAAGATGGGTAGAAGTGTTTGTGATGGTGCAAATACTTTGGATGTATTTAATAAAATGGATACTAAGATTAATGATGCATGTCAAATCGCTATTGAATTATTGGATGCTAAGCCAATTGAACCAGGGGTATATGATGTAATAACTGATCCATCTATTACTGGTCTTATTGCTCATGAAGCATTCGGTCATGGTGTTGAAATGGATATGTTTGTTAAAAATAGAGCCAAGGGTAAGGACTATATTGGTGAATATGTTGCATCTCCTTTAATCGATATGCATGATGGTGCTTGTGCTACAGAGAGTGTCGCATCTTATTTCTTTGATGATGATGGTGTACTTGCTCATGATACCCTAATCATTAAGAAAGGTATTTTACAAACAGGTATATCTGATACCTTAAGTGCTTTACAGCTTGGAACAGAGCCTACTGGAAATGGTAGACGTGAAAGCTATAAGAGGAAAGCTTATTCTCGTATGACTAATACATTCTTCTCAAAAGGAGAATCTAAGGTTAGTGATATGATTAAGTCTATAAAGCATGGCTATTACTTATGTGATACTAATAATGGTATGGAGGATCCTAAAAACTGGCAAATTCAATGTACTGCTGAATATGCGAGAGAAATAGTTGATGGTAAATTTAGTGGAAAGATTGTTTCACCAGTAGTTATTAGTGGCTATGTTCCTGATGTTTTAAAGAGCATAAGCATGGTTTCTGATGAATTTGAGGTTAGTGGTTCAGGATTTTGTGGTAAGGGTCATAAGGAATGGGTTAGAGTTTCTGATGGCGGTCCACATTTGAAGGCGAAGGTGAAATTAGGATGATTAATAAAATTGTTGAATTATTAAAGGCTAATAAGAATGTTAGTGCCTATAAGGTTACTAAATCAACTACCTACAGTGTTGAATTATTTTATGTAACAGATAAGCTTGAAACAAATCGTGTTACTGACACCGTAGCCTATGATGTTGTTGTATATTGTGATTTTGATGAATATCGTGGCTCATCAAGCTTCTTTGTTGCAGCTTCATTTACAGAAGAACAAATTAAAGAAAAAATTGAGCTTGCTGTTGCAAGAGCAAAATTTGTTAAAAATAAGTTCTTTGAGCTACCAAAGCCTGAAGAAAAGAGTGTAGACATTCCTTCTCCTATAAGTGGCTCATCATTTAAGGATGTTGCCTGCAAAACAGCAGATGCAATTTTTAAGGCTAATGTTTACAAGGATGGTTGGATTAATAGTGTTGAGATTTTTGTTACAGAAAAATCTAAGCGTATTGTAAATTCTAATGGAATAGATTTAGAATCAACATTTGCAGATTTATATATTGAATTAATTCCAACTTGGCGTGGTGAACATGAAGAGGTTGAATTATACCAAAATATTGAAACATCAGAAATTAATTATGAAGATATAACAGCTAAGGTCGAAGAAACAATGCTTAATGCTAAGGCTAGAGCTAATGCAATTAAGCTACCATCAGATCTTCATAAATGCAATGTCATTTTAAAATCAGAAGAAGCTTCAATGCTTTTCAACTATTTTAAAGGTGAACTTAATTATGCAGTTGTTTATCAGCATATGAATATTTTAAATGTTGGTGATATGGTTAACGACCTTAATACATCTGATCCAATCGATATAACCTTAAAGCCATATGTTGTTGGTGCCTCAAAGGCTCAAGCATTTGATGATGATGGTGTTGTATTAAAGGATTGTCATATAATAGATAATAGTAAATGTATGACGCTTCATGGTAACACTCGTTATGGCTATTATTTAGGTGAAAAAAATCCGACTGGTACATATCTTAATATGGAGGTTAAGCCAGGCTCAATGAGTTATGATGAGATGAAGAAAAAACCACACATTTTATGTGTATATTTTTCATCACCTCAGCTTGATAATTATAGCGGCTATTATGGTGGTGAGGTACGCTTAGGCTTTTATTTTGATGGCCAAAAATATACACCTGTAACTGGCTTTAGCATTTCTGGAAATATTCATGAGGATAAAAACAAATTCCGCTTCTCAAAGGAAATTGAAACAAATCGTGGCTATAGAGGTCCTAAATATATCTTTGTTAAGGATATGACTATTAATTAATAAAATAATCAATTTTAAGCGCTTATTGTAAAAATAGGCGCTTTTTTTGGCTGTTTTAATGAAAAAGCAATGTAAATATCCGTAATTGCGGAAAGTATACGAAAATGCGAATTTTTTGTTGACTTGAAAACGCTTTGTGATAAAATAAAGGTGAAGGTGATGGAAGATGAGTAAAAACATTATAGATGAAAAATTAAAGAACAATATTGAGGAGTATATTTCTTACTTATGTAAAAATTCTACTGTGGAAAAGCCACTATGGAATAAGGAAGTTTTTATGGGTCTTAAGCAGCCTGGTTGGACTTACATTGATGGATGTATGATGGTTGGTCTTGATACTTTGTATAAGTATAACCATAACAAAGAGCTTTTAAAATATATTGAGAACTTTGTTGGTCCACTTGTTAATGATGATGGATATGTAAAAATATTATATTATAACAATTATAACACCTATACCACAAATGGATGTGATTCAGATCCTTGTAATATGGCAAAGCTGTTATATACACTCTATGATGAAACAAAAAATGAAAAGTATCGTAGATCAATTGAATTTTTTATGAATGAGCAGGTTAGAAAGCTCCCAAGAGTTTTAGGAAACTTTTGGCATAAGATTAAATATTATAATCAAATCTGGTTAGATGGCTTATACATGATACAGCCATTCTTTGCTGAATATACTAAAAGATATGAAGATAAAAGAAGTTATTATGATGTTGTATATCAATTAGAAAATGCTTTTAAATTAACTTGGGTTAAATCAAAAAGATTAAATGTTCATGGCTATGATGGTCAATATGAGGATAGATCAAAAAAGATGATCTGGTCAGATAGCCGTAATGGTAAATCAAAGGTTGTTTGGGGTAGAGCAAATGGCTGGTTCATTATGGCACTTGTTGATGTTTATGAAATAATTGATGATGAGATTTTAAAGCAGAGAATTGCTAAAATAATAAAAGAGGTTGTTGATGGTTTGATACTATATATTGATCCTAAAACAAAAATGATTTGGCAAGTAGTTGATAAAATAGGTAAAGAAAAAAATTATCCAGAAACATCAGGTAGCTTAATGATTGCCTACTCAATAATGAAGGCAGTAAGACTTAAAGCATTAGATGATACTTATTTAAAATATGGCGTTGATATGTTTAAGGGAACATGTGATACCTATTTTAAAGAAGAAAATGGTGTTTATACACTTGGTGGAATTTGCATAGGTGGTCTTACCGCTTCAAGAACAGATAAATATGCGGGAACATATGATATGTATGTATCAAGAAAAGTTGTAAATGATGATGGAAAGGCTGTTGGACCATTTGTTATGGCTTATACAGAAATATTAATGTTAGAAAATGAATAAGCTTAAGCTATTTGATTTAATTATGTTTTCAATTTTATCTGTTTTATGTGAATTTCTATCAATATTCTGTTTTAAAAAAATGCATTCAGGCTTTTATATTAGCTTTGCTTCATTACTATTTTTAATCTTATCAATAAGATGGGGCAGTATAGCAGCAATACCATTTATGCTAGCTGGTATTCCTTCGTTATTTCTAGATCAAATTGGAATTTGGCAAGGAATAATTTATTATGTTATTGCTAATGGCTTTGCAGCAATTCCTATCATTCTATATAGAAATAAAAATAGAAATGAAATAATTAAACATCCAGAACGAGTTATTATTTATGTTTTACTTGTATTAGTATCCTTGTCATTTGGTAAGGGCTTAGCGATTTTGATAATAAATAAGGATTTAAATGGAATGCTTAGTTATCTTGTATCAATGATCTTTACTTTTGTGATTAATTTAATAGTTATAATGATATTTATTAGAAGCAAATCACAACTTGTATATGATATGAATCAATATTTAAAAGAAGGTGAGAATTATGAATGACAACAAAATAACAATGCGAAAATCAAAGTTCAAGGGTATCTTCAATGAGGTCAAAAAGGAATGGCAGTTATATGTTTTACTTTTACCAATTGTGATTTGGTTTGCATTATTCGCTTATAAGCCATTACTTGGCATTGTTGTAGCGTTCAAAAGGTATGATTCATCGTTAGGAATTTTTGGAAGTGAATTTAGAGGATTAAGCAATTTCCAAAGTATTTTGTTTGGAGTTCAAAGAGAATATTTCTGGCAAGCGTTTAGAAATACATTTGTAATTTCAACATATGGTTTATTATTCGGTTTTCCTATTCCAATTATTTTAGCTTTACTATTTAGTGAAATTAGAAGTGAAGGATTTAGAAAGATTACTCAAACAATTACTTATTTACCTCACTTTCTATCAGAGGTTACAATCACTGGTATAGTAATAACTTTAGTATATTCAGGAGAAAGCTCTACAGGAATTATTGCTGATGTCTTATATAAGCTAAACATTGTTCCAATAGGAACAAAGATAATTCAATCACCAAACTATTTCCGACCAATGTATATAATTACTGGTATTTGGAAGGAAAGTGGTTATGATTCAATCGTATATTTTGCCGCAATAATGGGAATTTCTCCAGTTATGTATGAGGCATTAAAGGTTGATGGTGGTAACAAATGGCAGGAAATAAGATATGTAACAATACCAGGAATGGCACCTACTTTAATAATAATGATTATTATGAGAATAGGTAAGATGCTATCAGTTGGTTATGAAAGAGTATTATTACTTTATAGTCCAAATGTTTATTCGACGGCTGATGTACTTTCAACCTTCGAGCAACGACTTGGTATTGAATCCTCAGATTTTAGCTTAGGTGCTGCAGTTGGTATATTTAACTCAGTAATTGGCTTTGCTTTAGTAATTGGCGCAAATGCTATTAGTAGACAAGCATCTAAAACTTCATTATGGTAGGGTGATTAATATGAAAATGGATCGAATGAGTAGAAGTGAAATCATTTTTAAAATCTTATCTTATCTATTAATAACAATTTTTGCAATTATGTGCTTATATCCGATAATTTATGCATTTAGTGTATCAATTAGTGGTAAGGTAGCTTATGAAACAGGTCAAATTAAGCTATTTCCTAAGGATTTAACAATTAGTGCTTATAAAATTGTATTTTTAGATAAAGGGTTCTGGATTTCTTATACAAATACATTATTTTATACAGTGTTTGGTACAGCTTGGAGTATGTTTATTTCCGTGACTGGTGCTTATGCCCTATCAAAGGATAAGCTTTTAGGTAAAAGAAAATGGAATTTCTTACTTGTATTTACAATGTGGTTTAGTGCTGGTATGATTCCTCAATATCTAAATTATAAGCAATTAGGTGTTGATAATAAATGGGGAATGGTTATTGGCTTTGGTGTTCAAGCCTACAATATAATCCTATTAAGAAATGCTTTTAGTGCAGTTCCTAAGGAGATTGAAGAGGCTTGTACAATCGATGGAGCTAATGAATTCCAATTATTAACTAAACTATATATTCCAATGTCAGGTGCATCAATTGCTACAGTAACGTTGTTCTATGCGATTAGCCGTTGGAATGGATATTATTGGTCAAGAATGTTAATTAAGAATTCTAATGAGCAGCCTTTACAGGTGTACTTAAGACAG
>CALCWU010000244.1 GCA_937905855.1 uncultured Mollicutes bacterium | reverse complement strand
ACTCTTTAGCCTTATTAACGATTATATCAGCAATAGCATTAGCATCATTTGCCGCATCCAAATATAAGTCATAGTTATTTCTATCTGACCACTTTCTATTAGCAATTAAGGAATAATAATTTTTACGTGAATCATCTGATTTTTTAATATTTTTTAAAGCCTCATCCTCTGAATCACCATACATTTCCATAATCTTTGAAACTCTATATTCTTCAGAAGCATATAAAAATACTCTTATTAATTTTTTATTATTTTTTAAAATATAATCAGCACATCTTCCTACAATAACAAATGATTCTTTAAATGCTAAATTTTCTATTATTTCTCTTTGAGCTGTAATAGCTTCTTTATTTGCGTCTAAAGACATATAAATATGATATCCATCCTCGCCTTCATTTACATAATTTAAATATGATCCATCATCTTTAGCCGCTTCCATAAGCAATTTTTTGTCATAAAAGGAAATATTTAATTTTTCAGCTACTATTCTTGCAATTTTTTTAGCATTTGTTCCATGCTGTCTAGATATAGTTATTATTAAATTATCTCCTGCTTTATAATCGACTAATATGTCTATTTTCGTTTTTATTTCTTTTTTAAGAAATAACACTGATATAATTGAGGTCAACAATTCTGCTATGGGGAATGTAATCCATATAATATTTAAAACATTACTAGATAATGTAAATAGATAAGCAAGCGGAAAAACAAAAATAACTAATCTTAACAATGCCGTAATTAAAGGTGCAATTGAATTTCTAAGCGCTTGAAGTACTCCTTGAATTGCTACACTAATTGCCATAAATATATAACCAATTGAAGCAATTCTAACAGCACGCTCACAAACATCTATAAGCTCTAGGGTTGCGCCACCTGAAAGTGCAAATAATTTTGCTAGTGGTCTTGCAATAATTTCAAATACAATTGTGATTATTAGAGCTACAATAATTGAATCAGCTATACCATATCTAATACACTCCTTTGATCTTTGTTTATCATGCATACCATAATTAAATGACAAAACTGTTATTATTGTATTTGATAAACCAAAGCAAGAAAATAATGCTATTTGTTGAATCTTATAATAAATTCCAAAGGCACCAACTAATATAGTAGAATTAACTGAAGCATTAGCTAAAATGGCATTCATTCCTGCCATCATAACCGATAATAGGCCTTGCATCAACGCAGCCGAAATACCTATTGAATATATTCCCTTAATAATTTCACCATTTGGCTTTAAATATTTTAAGTTTCCATTAATTTCTTTATTTTTTAAATAATGAAAAATCATTGCAATCATTAAAGAAACAAATTGTCCAAGTACTGTTGCAATTGCTGCTCCTAAGGCTCCCATGCCAAGTGGAAAAATAAAAATATAATCAAATGCAATATTAATTACAGCACCAGAAATTTGGGCTATAGTTGAATATAATGTTTTTCCCGTTGCTTGTAAGAATCTTTCATATATTGCAAAGCCAATTGATCCTAATGAAAAAACACAACAAACCTTTAAATAGCTAGCACCAATTTCAATAGTTTGACTATCCTTAGTAAATAATGAAATAAACCATGTTGTTCCAAAAATACCAAAAATCAAAAATACAAAATAAATGCATATTCCTAAAAATATACCGTTACCAGCAATTTTATTCACCATTTTTTTATTGCTTTCTCCTAAGCATTTTGACAATAGTGAATTTATTCCAACTCCAGTGCCAACGCCAATTGCTATCATTAATATTTGAATTGGAAACGCATATGTTAATGCTTCATTCGCAATTGCTCCAATATCATTAATATTAGCAACAAAAATACTATCTACAACATTATACAAAGCCTGCAACACCATTGAGACTATCATTGGTAATCCCATACTCCATATCATTTTTTTTAATGGTTTAACAGCCATATTATTTTGTTTTAATTCTTCCATACTATTTTCTCCTTTATAAACAAAAAAATGTGCAAATCCATATCAACTGGATTTACACATTTGTTACACGTTGTACATTTATTATAACACATTAAAATTATAATTTCATATGTTTTTTTTACTTTTTTTCATCATCTAAATAGGTTATAACGATAGATACATATTTTCCCTCAATACTATAAGCCTGAAGAAATACCTTTTTATTATCCTCTTCTATAAGCTTTTTAAATGTAGAACCATTAATTAAAACATCATTTAAATTATCAAGTAACTCACTTCGCCAATTTGAATAAATATCACTCATTCTTTTAAGCGTTGTTTTAGAAGCATTTAAACCAGATGCTTCTAAAAACGATGGGTTACAATAATAGATAGTATAGTCATCAATTTCGTTATTATCATTGTAATGAGGTCCAACAATAACTACACAAACAGGACTATTATTAAAGCATTGATGGATATCCTTAAACATTGAAAAAATTAATTTGTTTTGATTACTTGATGTCCAAAATTCAACAAATGAGGAAACCTCAATACCTTTTAAAAATTCTACAAAATCATCCTCTGGTAATGGACGTGAATAATAATAGCCCTGAATTAAATCACAATCCATTTGACTTAATAATTCACATTGCTCCTTAGTTTCTACTCCTTCAGCTATTACTGGCATATGAATCTTATGAGCCATTGCAATAATTGAATTCAAAATTTCCTTTGCCTTATAATTATTCAAATCACCATTAATAAATTTCATATCCATTTTTAAAACATCAATAGGAATTTCCTTTAAAGTATTAAAAGATGAATAACCTGAACCAAAATCATCCATTTCAATAATAAAATGATATTTATGAAGCTCATCAACCTTATCAACAATCATTCTTCTATCACTTGCAAAGGCTGATTCTGTTATTTCCAACTTTAAATTTTTAGGAGCTATATCATATTTAGTAATTAAATTAACTAAAAATCTACAAACATCCATTTGATAGAAATCATTCACAGATATATTAATAGAAATTGATAAATTTGGATATTTACTATGCCATTTATTTAAAAATACACACGCTTCCTCCCAAACATATTTATCTAATTTAGTTATCAGCATATGTTCTTCAAACAAAGGAATAAATTCTCCAGGAGAAACCATTCCATATTTTGGATGAAGCCATCTTACTAATGCCTCAGCACCAATAAGTCTATTATCATAAGAATTAATTTGTGGCTGATAATAAACTAAGAATTCATGTTGTTCTATTGCCCTATCTATATCAATTAAAAGCTGATTTCTTTTAATAATCATACCTTCAACATCATCATTATAATAACCAACATTTACATTTATCTTATTTTTTATATAATTTAGAGTAGCAAGGCATTTTTTTATTGTATCATCAGGATTATTATCACATTCCTTACAAACGCCTATTTTGACATTAATTGGTAGTTCTTTTATTTGTGATGTAACATTTTCAAAAATCATTTTTTGTAAATAATTGTAATCAATCGTATTTTTTCTAGATAAAATAACAAATTTATCAGCACTAATTCTTGCATAGATTTTAAAATAATTTGCACTTGTATTTTTTAAGGTTTCAGCAGCTTTAATTAGGCAAAAATCACCCTGATTACTACCAAAAACATTATTTATCAATTTGAAATCAGTAAAATTAATAACAGCCATCTCATATAAATTAAGTTCATCAATAATTTGATTATATTTGGTATTAAAATAATTATTATTGTAAATCTTAGTCAAATCATCATGTGATGAATGATATTCTTCATTTTTTTCCTTAATTTCTCTCAAGGTAACATCTTCTAATAAATATAAATATGCTTCAACACGATTTTTATAATCCAAAAATATCTTTTTTCTTGGTGATAGGTATATTTCATCATTATTATATTTTATAATTGAAACCTTATTTTCAAAATCAACAAAGTTATATTTTTTAATAAATTCCGCTTTATTTAAATCCTTAATGCCATTTCCGAGTAAACTTATTGCACGTTCATTAACATAAATTGAATTTTGATTTGCATCAAAAGCAATTATACAATCAAGCATATTATTCATTATCAAATCTTCTATTTTCTTTGTTAAAAGCATTGGTGAATAAACAAAAAAGAAATAATACATTGTAATAATTGCAAACGAATAAATTAGGATTGAATAATCAACTTTTGACGATAATACAAATAAAATTACTTTTAAAGCACCAATCAAGCTTACAAGAGTGAAAGAAATCAAATATTTAGTTTTATAGCATTTAGCTGATGTGATTGTTTTAGTTAACAATAAAGCTATGTCAAACAAGAAAATCGTCAAACATAAAGCTATATGATATATAAAGAAGCCATTTAGTTTTATATTTAAATAAGCTCTACTTTCGTCATATGTGTTTAAATAAATACCATTTTTTATATTAAAAAGCATAAAAACTGTATCTAAAATTATTAGAAGAAATAATGTATCACTTACTATTTTATTTCGTTTATTGCCAATATAAGTTTCAATAAATGCCAGAGCAAAAAACAAAATAAAATCAGTTCCTATAAACGATAAAGATAAAAAATACTGCATTACTAAAGCATTTTGAGAATGAAGATACCCTGTATAAATTAAAGTTGAAGCAATAACACATATACATATTAATAAAAATGATGTTTTCTTCTTTATATTCTTGTTTCTTATGAATAATACCATAATTATTACAACAAGTATTAAAGCGATAATATATAATATCATATAGCCTAAATTATACATACGTGTTCATCTCCTTAACCACTAATATTTTAACATATTTTAACTAACAAGAAAATGTTTTTTTTATTATGTAAAAAAAAAGTCAGTTCAAAATAATGTGTATAGTGAACTGACCATTTTTTATTTTATTTTAGTACATTGAAGGAGTTGGAGTACTTTCCTTACTTTCCTTAACAATACCAACAGCAGCCTCAGTAGTTAAGAATAATCCAGCAATACTTGCAGCATTCAAAATAGCACTACGTGTAACCTTAGTTGGATCAACAATACCAGAGGCAAACATATCAACCCATTTACCATTTTTAGCATCAAAGCCCATATCACCAGTTTGCTTTAACTGCTCTTCAACAATATTCTTTCCACTAAATCCAGAATTTTCAGCAATTTGATACATTGGCTCAGATAATGCATCTAAAACAACGTTCATACCTCTTTGAATATCAACTACATCACTATGAAGCTCATCCTTAATCTCACGAGAAATATTTACAAGTGATGCACCACCACCTATAACAATACCTTCGCTAACTGCAGCCTTAGTAGCATTTAATGCATCCTCTATTCTAAGCTTCTTTTCCTTTAACTCAGATTCAGTTGTTGCACCAACCTTAATTAAAGCGACACCATTTTGGAGCTTAGCAAGTCTTGTTTTTAATTGATCACGTTCAACCTTGCTCTTAGCTTCATCTGCTAAAGCTAAAACATTGTTAATATGTTCCTTAACAGCATCCTTATCACCATTACCATCAATAATGGTTGTTGAATCCTTTTCAACAAGAATCTTCTTAGCTGAACCAAGATCATCCATAGTAATGTCCTTTAAAGCCATATTTAAATCCTTATCAAAGAATTTAGCACCAACAAGAACAGCAATATCAGTTAATGTTGCACGTTGTGTATCACCAAAACCAGGAGCCTTAGTAGCAACAACATTAAATGTACCTCTCATCTTATTTAAAACAATTGTTGAAACAACCTCTTGTTCAATATCCTCAGCAATAATAAACAATGGCTTGTGAGCTTGAACAATTTGCTCCAAAATTGATAAAATATCTTGAATTGATGAAATCTTTTGATTTGTTACTAAAACAAGTGGGTTTTCCATCGTAATTGATGTTTTATCAACATCACTAATCATATATGGAGAAATATAACCCTTGTCATATTTTAATCCTTGTGTTACCTCAAGTGATGTTTCAAAGCCTTTAGACTCATCAACATTTATTACACCATCCTTACCAACAGTTGCCATTGCTTTAGCAATAATTTCACCAATTTCAGCACTACCTGAAGAAATAGTTGCAACAGATGCGATATCATTATTTGTTTCAATAACCTTTGAGTGGCTTAAAAGTTTATCACTAACAAGCTTGGCAGCCTTGTCAATACCCTCACGCATTAATACTGGATTAGCGCCCTTATCAACCGCATTCAAGCCATGATGAATCATACTTTGAGCTAAAACTGTAGCAGTTGTTGTTCCATCTCCAGCTACATCATTAGTATTATTAGCTACCTCATAAATAAGCTTTGCGCCCATATTTTTAAATGAATCATCAAATTCTATTTCCTTTGCAATAGAAACACCATCATTAGTAATAAGTGGT
The DNA here is from genome assembly GCA_937905855.1 of uncultured Mollicutes bacterium. GTDB lineage: Bacteria > Bacillota_I > Bacilli_A > Acholeplasmatales > Anaeroplasmataceae > CAKQDS01. The sequence continues at coordinate 4,032 of CALCWU010000244.1, read as the reverse complement.
GAACCATATCCTTTATCTAAGACAACATTACGACCCTTAGGTCCAAGAGTTGCCTTTACTGTATTTGCTAAAAGATCAATACCCTCAAGCATTGATTCCTTTGCTTGACTTCCAAATTTAATTTCCTTTGCCATTTTAATCACTCCTATTCAATAACAGCTAGTATATCTTTACTAGATACAATTAAATATTCTTCATTATCAACTTTAACCTTTGTAGGACTATAGCTCTTATAAATTACCTTTTCTCCTACATGCACATCAACACTAACGCGCTCACCTTTATCGTTTATTGCGCCCTCTCCAACTGCAATAACTGTAGCATATTCAGTCTCTTCTTCCTTTTGACTTAAAACAATACCACTTGCAGTTTGATTAACAACCTTTTCTTTCTTTAATACAACATTGTCATTTAATGGTCTTATCATTTTAATACCTCCAGTTTTTTTGGCACTTAACATTCTTAAGTGCTAATACATATATAATTATAATCAAAATTTGCACTCTGTCAATACATTTGCCAAAAAAAGATAAAAAAAGACCATTTTAGTAAATTTAACTAAAATGGTTCTTCTTACTTTTCTTCATTTGTTAATGCTTCAAATGTTACACCCTCGAGTCTTATAACACCACGCCAAAAATCTGACAATAAATATGAAACAAGCTCCTTATGAGTATCACCAAGCATAAATTCAAAGGTAGCAGTATTATCCGTAACTAATAATAACTTACCCTTTCTTATCTTTTTACGTTTATCCTCAACATTAATAACCCCAATAATTTCATTAATATGCTTTTTTAAATTGCTAATAATATTTTCTTTAGTATCAGCAAAAGAAATTTTTTCTAGCTTCTTCATCAAACCTACTCCCTTCATTTCTATAAAATAAAACAGTGTAGCTATATGAACGATGTCTAATGCCACACTGTTTATAATAGATTAGTTAATTTATTGACTTCATAAAAATATTATATCATAAATATTTACAAATGTCAAATATAATTTACAATTTTTGACAAATTAGTCAATTATACAGTTACTACAATATTCAATTTTCTTTTCTTCTTTGACATTCTTTATATCTATTCTATTAGCACATACTCCTTCAATAAAGCTATCAGCTAAGCCAATAGCTTTAAAGCCTAAATCAGCCTTACTAATACTAATATTATCAAAATGAAAATTTTTAAAGCTTGGTAATGCGTCTGTTAGCGGCTTTGATGTTGAAGAAGGATAATTCATTGTAAGCTCAATTCCTTCTCTACAATTATTTATTTCAATATTTTCATATCTTATATCCTTTACAAAGCCACCCCTACCGGGAATAGATTTTACTCTTATTCCTCTTTGACAATTATTAATTTTGCAATTATGAGCATAAATATTTAATATACCTCCACTCATTCCACTGCCTATCGCAATTGCCGCATGACCTTTATTAAAAATAGAATTTCTTATTTCAACATTTTGGCAAGGAATATCAACACGCCAACCATCCTCATTTAATCCCGAATTAATAGCTACACAATCGTCACCTGTTTCAAAATAGCAATTATCTATTACCACACCATCACAGCTATCAGGATCAATACCATCAGTATTTGGTCCCTCAGAAAATATAGAAACATCTTTTATCAAAACATTTTTACAATAGACAGGATGAATAGTCCACATTGGCGAATCATATATTTGCATTTTTTCAAAAACTATGTTATCACACTTAACAAATTCAATAAAATCTGGTCTTAAATATGCATTCTTTAAATCCAAGATTCTATCTTCTATTTTTATACCATTAGCTTCACTATAGCATAAATAATCGCAAGCCTTAGCTTGAAGCTTTTTATATTTATAAAAGCTATAGCCATTGCCAAAAAAGCTGCCACCAATTATCTTAATATTTTGACAACCATAAGCATATATTAAAGGATGCATACCATAGCATTCAACGCCTTCAAAACGAATAAATCTTTTATCATAATAATACTCTTTTATTTCTGTAAAATATATTCTAACTCCATCCATAATCGAAACAGTCAAATTAGATTTTAAATCCCATGGTCTAGAATAATAAAGACCTTTAGTTATAATAATTTCATCATATTCACCGGCCGTATTTATAGCATTTTGAATATCATTAATATCATATGTGGTTTCAACATAAATCTTCATTTTCTCCTCCTAGATAATATAATTTATTAATAAAGTAAATAACGGTAGAGTTATTATCGATAATAGTGTGCTTATAACAACCATAGAAGCTGCTAAATCATCACTATAATTAAATTTAACAGCAAAAACACTTGTAATTGCAGCAACCGGGCAGGAAGCTAAAATAAAAACAATTTTTAAAACATCAGCTTCAATATTAAAATTACCTAAAATAGCAATACTTCCTAAAGCAATAAAAGGAATAATAATTAATCTTGCTAATATTGTAAGCCAAAGGTATTTATTTTTTAAAGTACTAAAAATATTACTAGAGGCAATAATTATACCTGTAATTAGCATAGAAAGTGGAGTATTCATTGCGCCAATAAGAGAAATAGGTGTTTTAATAATTTTAGGAATTGGTATTTGAAAAAAGAATATAATTATACCAATAATTAATGAATATAAAACAGGATTTTTTAAAATCGCCTTGATTCCTGTTTTAAAATTAACACTTTTAGAAACAATCATATAGCCAATAGTCCATAAAAAGATATTAAAAACAGAAACAAAGCCACTAGCATATATTAATCCTTCACTTCTAAACATGGCTTCAATTAATGGAAATCCCATATAAGCAGCATTAGAAAACATCATTGCAAAACGAATAATTGGCTTATTATCCGTTTTAAATACAATCGTAAAAACTAGGGTAAATATAACACCCAAAAGTAAAACAATAAAGCTTACTAAGAATGTATAACCTAAATTAACCAAAATTTCTTTGTTATACTCGCTCATGTAGGAATTTATAATCATAAATGGAACAACTAAATAAACTAAAATATTTGATAATGACTTTTTTGAATCAATACTAATTATTTTAAGTTTTGTTAAGACAAATCCTAAAACAATAATAATTAACATTATTATAACCTGCTCAAAAGCAATACCAGCTAATTTCATAAAATTTTAAAACCTTCTAAAGTATTATATAAATGCTTTAACATAGCCTCATAGGCACTATCCTCATTCTTATTTAACATTGCTTCAATAATATTTAAATGCTCATATAAAGAATCAATATAACGCTCATGGCTTTTATTACTTGATAAAAATCTGATTCTTTCTGATAAATCCAATACCCTACTAATTTCCTTTTCAATATAATTATTGTTTAAAGTCTTAGCAATACCAATATGAAAATTTTTATCATAATCATCAAGCAACAAGCAATTATCATCAGATAATTTTTCATTAATTAATTTTTTTTGTTCTAGCAAAAAATCATGATTAATAGTCTTAATAGCTTTTTTCACAATCTCAGGTTCAATAATCATTCTATATTCATAAATATTTTTGATATCATTTATGCTTATGTTTGAAACAATTGTTCCCTTTCTAGGAATAATTGTTAAATAACCTTCGTTACTTAATCTCAAAACTGCCTCTCTAACAGGTGTTCTACTAACATTTAGTTTTTCTTGAACAATCTTTTCTTCAAATATTGTACCAGGTAATAAATTACCACAAATAATTTCCTTTTTTATATATTCATATGGTGTCATAATTTTTCTCCTTTTGTGATATATCACTAATATATTACAACTACTTATAAAAATAGTCAATAAAAAAATCTACAAAACTAATTGTAGATTTTTCATTAACTATTTAAAGTAACGATCAAGCAATCCCTTTAAGGCTTTACCATGACGAGCTTCATCCTTGCACATTTCATGAACACTATCATGAATTGCATCTAAATTTTGCGCTTTAGCCATAGAAGCAATCTTCTTTTTACCATGGCAAGCACCATTTTCACCATTTAGCATCTTAATTAAATTTTCCTTAGTTGAATTAGTAACTAAATCACCAATCATC
>CALCWU010000243.1 GCA_937905855.1 uncultured Mollicutes bacterium | reverse complement strand
CTTTAATTTTACCAAGCTAAATGGCTCAGAAGTATTCGATATTATTAATTCAACATCAGATCAAGCTGTAGGAGTAAAATCGGGAATTGGAACATTATGTATTTATTTTGGCTGTATTGGAACTCTCTTTATTGTTTTTATACTTTTGAAAGCAATTTTAAGTGCTAATAGTCAAAGCAAGATATTACCTTTTTCTCTTTTCAGTTTTGCATTAATATCATTAATGTATATGGGAATAGATAATAATTATTTTATTATTGGAATCATTTTCGTTGGTTTATTAAATTTATACGGATTTAACGAATCAAAAGATTATGAACAAAAAAAATATTTGAAAAAACAAATAGGTGATGCTTATGAACTCAAGTAAAATAGGTATAGTTATTGTTAATTATAATGGTGCAAAATATCAAAATGAATGTGTAAAAAGCATTTTAAATTCTACATATGAAAATTATAAAATTATTATTGTTGATAACGATTCCAAGGATGACTCTATGGATATGTTAAACGTTTTTTCAGATGAAAGAATCGTAAAAATATATGCAAAGCAGAATCTTGGTGTTGCTGCAGGAAATAATCTTGGAATTGTTAAGGCATTTGAATTTGAATGTGATTCAATTTTACTTTTAAACAATGATACCATTTTGAATGAGGATACAATTGAATGTATGGTTGAAGAACTTGATAATAATCCTATTGTTTCACCAAAAATTTATTATTGGGAAGACAAAAATAAGTTTTGGTATGTTGGAGGCAAATTTAATAAAATAAAGGGTACATCTATTCATTATTATTACAAAGAAAAAGATTGTGGTCAAAATATAGATGATTATTGCGATTATGCTCCAACTTGTTGTCTATTAATACGAAAAGATGTTTTTTACAATGTTGGTTTTATAGATCCAATTTATTTTATGTATTGCGATGATACAGATTTTTGTATGAGAGCAAAAATAGCTGGTTATAAAATTAAAATTGCAAAAAAAGCTTCAATGTATCACAAAGTTTCATTGTCTACTGGCGGTGAAGGCTCAAAATTATCTATTTACTATATGAATAGAAATAGATTTTATTTTGTATGTAAGTATAAAAGGCAACTTTCATTTTTATCATATCAATTTACATACTGGTCAAGAAAACTAAAATATTTTAAATCTATTTTTACTAAGTCAAATTCAAAAATTATAAATGAAGCTTATAAAGACTATAAACATAATAGAATGGGAAAATGTGATAAAATATAGAATAAGAGGGATAAAATGAAGAAAATAATTTTTTGCTGCCAGTGGGCGTATGATAAAGAGAACTCATGGTCGGGTACAAATATGGCTGTAAGAAAAAGGTTGAATCAATATTTTGACGTTTTAGACTTTGATTATGGTGTTAGACAACCGTACGCTTTTTTTTCTAAAATTAATGACAAAATTTTTAAAAACAAAATTGATACATTTAATCATTATAATAATCAATTTAAAAAGAAATACGGGGATGGTAATGTTGTTTTTCAATTTGGGGATTTACCAAATTATGAAGGAAATATTAGATTTGTATATCAAGATTTAACAATGGGGTATATTAGATATTTATGTAATAATAACAAATTTGTTTTTGAGCATTCCTCTTTTCAACATTTACCAAAAAATGAAATAGATATACTTGCAGAAAGACAAGATATTTTGTATACACAAAAAGATGTTCATTTTTTTACAATGAGTCATTGGCTTGCAAAGTGGCTTGTAGATGATTATAAATTACCAAAAGAAAAAGTTGATTTTGTGGGTGGCGGAATAAATATAGATGTATCAAAGATTGACTTTTCAAAAAAAACAGGTAATAAGTTTTTGTTTGTTGGTAAAGATTTTGAGAGAAAAAATGGCCCGCTTGTTGTAGAAGCATTTAAAAAGATATTAATAAAAGATAAAAAATATGAATTATATATCGCTGGACCAAATAGCATTGATGTGGATTTAGATAATATCCATTTTTTAGGAAATTTAAGTTTTGATGATTTAGTGCCATACTTTAATATGTGCGATGTTTTTGTAATGCCTAGTATATTTGAAGCGTATGGGCTTGTATTTCCTGAAGCTTTATCATTTGGTTTGCCATGTATAGGACGTGATGCTTTCGAAATGCCATATTTTATAAAAAATGGAGAAAATGGATATCTTTTAAAGAATAATAGCGTTGATGAGTTATCTGAACTGATGCTGAAAGCTATTACTAATCATCAAATGAAAAAATTTGTTATTGAGCATGCAAGTGATTATTTTGAGCAATACTCTTGGGATACAACAGTTAAAAAAATAGCTGATATAATAAATGAAAATATTCATTAAACCCTGTATAAGGAGGTAAATACTATTCGGGGTATAAAAATAAATAGTATTGAATGTGTATGAAAGGTATAATTTTAGCTGGCGGAAGTGGAACACGACTTTATCCACTAACAATGGTAACAAGTAAACAACTATTACCAATATATGATAAACCAATGATTTATTATCCGTTAAGTACTTTAATGCTTGCAGGAATTAGGGATATTTTAATTATATCTACTCCTGATGATACTCCAAGATTTAAGCATTTATTAGGTGATGGAAAAAGATTTGGATTAAATTTAAGCTATAAGGTTCAACCATCACCAGATGGACTAGCTCAAGCATTTATACTTGGCGAAGAATTTATTGGTGATGATGATGTATGTATGGTTTTAGGAGATAATATATTTTATGGTAATGGCTTTAAAAAAGCATTAAAAAATGCTGTTTTAAATGCTGATAATGGTAGAGCATCAGTTTTTGGATATTATGTTCCTGATCCTGAAAGATTTGGCGTTGTTGAATTTGATAAAAATGGTAAAGCTGTTTCAATTGAGGAAAAGCCACAAAATCCAAAATCAAATTATGCAGTTGTTGGATTATACTTTTATCCGAAAGGTGTTTCTAATATGGCCAAAATGGTTAAACCATCTGAACGTGGTGAATTAGAAATAACTACTTTAAATCAAATGTATCTAGAAAACGAAAATCTAGATGTTATTACATTTGGTAGAGGCTTTACTTGGTTAGATACAGGAACACATAAATCACTTGCTGATGCTACAGCATTTGTTCAAATGATTGAAGAGCATCAAGGATTAAAGGTTTCTTGTATCGAAGAAATTGCATATAACAATGGTTGGATTACAAAAGAGGAATTGTTGGCTGCTGCTGAACCAATGAAAAAGAATGAATATGGACAGCATTTAATTAATGTTGCTAATGGAAAGGTACTGTACTAATGGAAAAGATTATTGGAAATTTCAAATTTATTGAAACATCAATAAAGGATGTTTATATTATCGAACCAAAAAAATACGGCGATAATCGTGGCTATTTTATGGAGACTTATAAAGACAAAGATTTTAAAGAAGCTGGCCTTGATTATGATTTTGTTCAAGATAACCAGTCTAAATCTAAAAAAGGAGTGTTGAGAGGCCTTCATTTTCAAAAAAATTATCCTCAGGCAAAGTTAGTTCGTTGCATTGAAGGTGAGGTTTTTGATGTTTGTGTTGATTTAAGAAAAGATAGTCCAACCTATGGTAAATGGGAAGGTGTTATTCTATCTGCTGAAAAGGGAAATCAATTTATGATTCCTAGAGGTTTTGCTCATGGATTTGTTGTCTTGAGCGAGACAGCAACATTTTGTTACAAATGTGATGAATTATATCATCCTGAGGATGAGGGTGGAATTATGTGGAATGATCCCGATATAGATATTACATGGCCATTTGATTGTAGTAATGTTATTTTATCTGAAAAGGATAAAGTCCATCCTTTATTAAAGGATAACAAAATTGAGTTTTAGGGTGATAAAAATGAAAATTCTTGTGACTGGAGCTAATGGATATATTGGTTCAAAGGTTGTTAAATATTTGTGTGATGAAAATATAAGTGTAGTGGCCACGGATTTATGCTCTGAAAATGTTGATTATAGGGCTAAATTTATAAATGTTAATATTTTTGAAGATAGAGATAATTGGTATGATTTCTTTGATCATCCGGATGTTTGCCTTCATTTAGCTTGGCGCGATGGTTTTATTCACAATTCTGATAAACATATGAGTGACTTGTCTAGTCATTATAAATTTATAACTAATCTAATTACAAATGGCTTAAAACAAATTGCAATTATGGGAACTATGCATGAAGTAGGATTTTATGAAGGGGCAATTGATGAAAATACAAATTGCAACCCATTATCACAATATGGTGTTGCTAAAAATGCCTTGAGAAAGTCAATTGAAATTTTTGCTAATCAACATAATTGCAAATTTCAATGGCTACGTGCTTTTTACATTTATGGTGATGATTTATACGGAAATTCAATTTTTTGTAAAATAAGACAAGCTGTGAAAGAGGAAAAAACTACTTTTCCATTTACTTCTGGAAAAAATAAGTATGATTTTATTCATATAAATGATTTGGTAAATCAAATATCTAAGGCTGTGTTACAAAATAAAGTTCTTGGAATCATCAATGTTTGTTCTGGAAAACCTATAAGTTTATCAGAGAAGGTTGAATGGTATATAAAAGAAAATGGTCTGAAAATAAAACTTGATTATGGAAAATTTCCGGATAGACCATATGATTCTCCTTGTATTTATGGAGATAATAAAAAAATAAAGGAAATAATTGGTGATTAATATGTCTAAATTTTTAATAACTGGTGGAGCAGGTTTCATTGGTGGAAATTTTTGCCATTATATGGTTAATACATATCCTAATGATCAATTTGTTTGTATTGATGCATTAACGTATGCAGGTAATCTTGAAACATTAGAACCTATAATTAACAAACCAAATTTTAAATTCGTTCATGAAAATATTTGTAATAGAGATGCTGTTTTTAAATTATTTGAAGAAGAAAAATTCGATTATGTAATTAATTTTGCTGCTGAATCTCACGTTGATAGAAGTATTGAAAATCCAGGAATTTTCTTACAAACAAACATTATGGGTACAGAAACATTAATGGACGCTTGTCGAAAGTATGGAATTAAAAGATATCATCAGGTTTCAACAGATGAGGTATATGGAGACTTACCTCTTGATAGACCTGATTTATTCTTTACAGAAAATACACCAATTCATACATCAAGTCCATATAGTGCATCTAAAGCCTCTGCAGATTTATTAGTACAAGCATATCATAGAACGTTCGGTCTACCTTGTACTATTAGTAGATGTTCAAATAATTATGGTCCATATCATTTCCCTGAAAAATTAATTCCTTTAATCATTAAAAAAGCTCTTGCAAATGAACCATTACCAATTTATGGTACTGGTGCAAATGTTCGTGATTGGCTTCATGTTTATGATCATTGTACGGCTATTGACTTAATTGTAAGAAAAGGTAGAGATGGAGAAGTATATAATATAGGCGGACATAATGAAAGAACTAACCTTGAGGTTGTTAAGACAATTTTAAAGGAATTAGGAAAACCTGAGTCATTAATTACATATGTAAAAGATAGAGCTGGTCATGATTTGCGTTATGCTATGGACCCAACAAAAATTATGACAGAGCTTGGTTGGAAACCAAAATATACGTTTGAAACTGGAATAGGTCCAACAATTAAATGGAATCTTGAGCATCAAAATTGGATAAATCATATTATTTCAGGCGAATATATGAGATTTATGAAAGAAAACTATAATAGATAAAGGCTGCTGATAATTATGAACTTTCGAAGAATAAGAATGGCATTGGCTAGAAGAAATCCATTTTTAAAGATAGGATATGCTAAATGTGGAAAACATTCCTTAATTTATAAGCCACTTTTGATTGGTAAAAAAAGTGGTATTTATTTGGGAAACTATGTTTCTTTTTTAGATGGTGCTAGAATTGATATTATTGATAATTGGTTAAATGAAAGGTATGATAGTAAAGTAATTATTGGCAATAATACAAGTTTTGAACAAAATTGTCAAATTACATCCGCAGGGATTGTAAAAATAGGTGAAAATTGTTGCTTTTCAGCAAGAGTTTTAATTACAAACCTAGATCATAGCTATTCTAAAATTGGCATTAATGTTTTAAAACAAGAAATTGTTGTTAGAGATGTTACGATAGGTAATAATTGTTTTTTTGGAATGGATAGCAAGGTTTTTTCTGGAGTAAACATCGGTGATAATGTGATTGTTGGAGCTAATACGATCGTAACACATAATGTTCCAAGTAATTGTGTTGTTGTTGGATGCCCAGGAAAAATTATAAAAAAATATAATTTTGAGAAAGCAAAGTGGGAAAAATATGAATAATAATATGCTATTGTCTTTTGTTATTCCTGTTTACAATACGCCAACAAAGTATCTTGATAAATGCTTGAAAAGTTTAAAAGAACTAAAAAATGAAAAGGTTGAATTTTTAATTATTGATGATGGATCAACAAGTGATAAAATTATTGATGTTGTAAGAACTTTTTTAGATGATAAAAGATTTTTTTACTTAAAAAAAGAAAATTCAGGAGTGTCTGATACAAGAAATTTTGGCTTAAAAAAATCTAGGGGTAATTATTTGTTTTTTTTAGACTCTGATGATTATATAAACGACTTTGATTTTGAAAGAATACTTGAAATTTATAATTCGTATGATATAATTTCATTTAATGCTTCTTTAATTAATCATAAATCTAAGAAAATAAAAAAAAATATTCTCAATTCTAAAAAAATTTGCGGTCCTGGAGTTGTTTGGGGAAAAATATTTAAAAAAGATTTTCTATTGATAAATAATATAAGTTTTGATAAAAATTTAAAATATGGCGAAGATTCTGTTTTTATTTGTAAATGTTTGAGTGCAAATCCTCAACTTATTAATTTCGAAAAACATGATTTGTATAATTATAGAGTAAGTAATAATCATACAACTACAAATTATAATATGAATGCATTTTATGATTTTGATAAGACACAAAAAGCTATGGTTGATTTTGTTGATATTAATTCTATTGCTCAAGGTGCATTGTGTACTTTTTATAGGTATATATTAAAGATATCTTTTTATAATAACAAATGCCATATAAAAAACAAAAGAAAAATGATTTATAATATTATTAATGATGATAGTTATATGTTTAAGGATTTATTTTCTCGTTTGCCAAATATTAGATTAAGTTTGTATAATAAAGTACAATTTTACTTATTGCGACATCATCTGTATTTTTTAATGTATTATATTGATAAAATGATCTGTAAATTATTTAAGAAAATATAAAAGGATAAATATGAGACAAAACAAAAGTATTAAAAAAAATTATATATATAATTTAATATATCAAGTATACATTTTGATTATTCCAATATTAGTTACTCCTTATGTGTCAAGAATTTTATTATCAGATGGAATTGGAAAATATAGTTTTACAAATTCAATAGTTTCATACTTTAACTTAATAGCAGCATTAGGATTTGGAATTTATGCTCAAAGATTAATTGCACGTGATTCCCATGATAAACATAAACAGTCAATTGATTTTTGGGAAATAATTATTTCCAGGTTATTTTCTAGTGCAATTAGTTTTATTGCTTATACAATTGTTATATTAACTAACGTTTGTGGTCAAAAATATAGTGTGCTTTTATGGGTGCAATCTATGCAAATAATTGCTGTTATATTTGATATTACATTTTTATTACAAGGAAATGAAGAGTTTGGAAAGATAGCATTAAGAAATTTTATTATTAAATCAATAAGTATTATTTTGATTTTTGCCTTGATAAAAAAAGAATCTGATGTTACTAAATATGTTTTTATACAAGCAGCTACTATACTAATAAGTAATATGTCTCTGTGGGTTTATTGTAAAAAAATGCTTGATAAAGTAAAAATAGAGGAATTACATCCGTTCAGACATATAAAACCTACTTTTTTGTTGTTTATACCAACGATTGCAGTTTCTATTTATACAACGTTAGATAAAACCTTAATTGGTTTTATAACTAAAAATGATTCTCTCGTAGGAAATTATGACAATGGTGAAAAATTAGTCAAGTTAAGTATTACAATTATATCTTCATTGATTACTGTTTTTATTCCTAGAAATGCAACGTATTATAAGGATGGAAAAATTGATGAATTAAAAAATAATATTTCAGTTTTATGCAAATTTGTTTTTTTGATTGGAATTCCCATGACTTTTGGATTTATTGCTATTGCTGATAATCTTATTCCTTGGTATTTAGGAAAAGAGTACGGAATTGATAATTTAAACAATGTTATTTTAATTATAAAAATTTTATCACCAATTATAATAATAATAGGTTTAGGTTCTGTTTTAGGTGGCGCATTGCTGATTCCAATACAAAAAGATAGTAGGTATACTTTAGCAGTATCTATTGGTGCAATAATTAATTTTTCTTTAAATTTCTTATTTATAAAATATTATGGTTCGGTTGGTGCTGCAATTTCAACAGTAATAGCAGAAAGTTTCGTAACCATTTTTATGATTTATTTTTCTAGAAAGTATCTTGATTTTTCTGGAGTTTTAAAAGATTTATGTAAACAATTATTCGCTGGTATAGTAATGTTCATAATTTGTTATTTAGTCGGAAAAAGGTTTGATTCATCAATGATTAATACTTTTATAATTGTTGTTATAGGTGTTGTTATCTATTTTTCTTTAATTCTGTTATTTAGAGAAAGTTTAATTATGGAAGGGCTTAAAGAAATTAAGAAAAAAATAAATACAAAAAAATAAAAAATACGCGTTTTAAAAAAATAATGTCAAAAGTTGACTAAATTCTACAAATATTATATAATTATGCTAGAATTTAAATAAGAGGTGGCATATGGACGAAAATAAACGTGAAGATGAAGGAATTTCATTAATTGAATTGATTCATATGATTTTTAGGAGAAAGTGGATATTGCTTGGTTTTACACTTGGTATATTTATTCTTAGTATTGTGTTTTCTTCAGTTGTATTGAATAGAAATAAAGAATACTATTCAGTAACATTTTCACTTGAATATCCTGAAAGTAGTAATTATAAATATCCTGATGGAACAAGTTTTAATTATCGTAAAATAATTTCTTATGATAATTTAGTACTTGCAAAAGAATCTAATCAAAAATATAAAAATATTGATATTGATTCTTTATTTGAAACTAATTCTATTCAAATTGCTGAACTTACTAAAACAGTTAATGGTAATACTGTTCCAAACGGTGAGTATACTTTGGCTGCTAAGGCAAAGTATTTCAATTCTAAGGATATTGCAAAAGAATTCTTGAGTGAATTAACTAATGTTCCAATTGTTAAGGTTAATGAAATAATGGCCAATATGGATTATGATAGTAATTTATCTAATTATAGTAATTCAACAGTTTATGATTCGCAGATTAATTATTTAGTTACTCAACGTGATTTTATAATTAATGGCTATAATAATTTGATTAATTATTATAGTAACGGATTAATGGTTACATCTATAAAGAATGATAATGATAAAACTAAAACATTAAAGGAATATTTGTCTGATGTTGAAATATATTTTGATAATAATAAAATAGATTCATTGAAATCTGAATTAGAGGCAAATGGTTATGTTAAGGATTCTTCATATTTAGAAACGATTGTTTTAAGAAGAGATTTGTTAATTAAAGAAAAAGAAGAAAATGAAAAGAAAATAGAGGCATTAACACTTCAATTGAAGAATTTAGTTAATGATGTTTATTCAGGTTCATCACTTAATCCTTCATATGAATCATTTAATACTCAAATTGCTGAGCTTACAACAACAAATGTTGAACTTGATTCTCAAATTGAAATATTAAATAAATATATTAATGAGTCTGGTAATGTTTCTGTTTCTGATAAATTAGCATTTGAGGCTAAGCTTGATAATTATTATAAGGCTTTAGTCGAGTTTACTAATACCTATAAATCAGTAGTTCAGGCTACTTATAAGGAAAATTCAGTTGTTGATTATCATTACAATTCAGTTGTTATTTTAGAAGGTTCAGTTAAAACCCTTTATGTAGCAATACTTGGCCTTGTTGGTGGTTTTGTTGTTGCTTCTGTTATTATTTTGATTATGGACTTACCTAAATATAAGAAAAATAATCAAAAAATAACTGAATAATGTATATAATTTAATAATGATCGAAAAATAATAATGGTGATAGCTTTGCCATTATTTTTTTTACTCATTATTATCTATGTTTTTTCCTTAGATGTTAATATTTACTTTGAAAATAGTGATTATACTACTAAGCTTTACGCTAAAATATTATTTAAAAGTTTTAATATTCCTTATCAAAGGCTTATGGATAAATATAAGGTCAAAAAAACAATAAATGAAAGGA
>CALCWU010000242.1 GCA_937905855.1 uncultured Mollicutes bacterium | reverse complement strand
AATCTATTCCCCAATAATATTCATTAAAGTTGTTTTTCCACTACCACTTTTACCTAAAATAGCAGTTAATAGCGATTCCTTTATTTCAATATTAATATTATTTAAAGCCAAAGTACTAGTAGATTTATCAATATATTCCTTGCTAACATTTTTTAAACTAATCATAAGAAGCCTCTTTTTTCTTTTATATTTTAAATTCTAGCATTATTTAAATCTGTTGTCAAATAATAAAATAAAAAAGAGCCTAATTAGACTCTAAATTAATTAATTTACGATATCTTGCAATAATCTTATTGGTATATTTGTTGTTTATAAATTTCATCTTATTAATATATTGTTCTAAAAATAAAATACAAGCCTCATATTTTTGACAGCTAATATAAATATCAACAATATAATCAATAGCTTCAAAGGCTCTATCAATATTAAAATCATCCTTTGCACTTAAAAGGCATTGATTGAAAAAGAAAACTGCACTATAGCTTCTCTTATTTTTTAATTCACAATTAGCTAAAATATAACTACAAAACCATTTAAGATTCGGATTATTAAAATATTCTAAACTAACCATTTCCAAATTATCAGATAAAGAAAAATATTTCAAAGTGGTACACCTTAATAATTTTATACCATTATCAAAATAATCAACATTAAATATAGCTAAATAATTTAAATCTTCTTCATTACAGGGCTTTTTAGTAATTATTTTTTCTAGTATCTTAATCAATATAAAAATAGGCTTCAAATAATTATTTTCTCGGATAAATCCATCTAATCGCATAGCTTCCTTATCAAGCCCTTCCTCATTATTATAATATAAGTAATTTAAAATGTTATTTAAACAATCCTCATATATTATTTTTGAATGATTAAGCTTACTATATCTAAAAAAATTTAAAAGGATGCTTATATTATCATTCTTAACAAAATTCTTCAATCTATTAGTTCTATATGTTGAATCTGGAATATTCAATAACTCAAGAATTTCTTTTTTAGTTTTATTCTCAATTTTAAATAAGGAATCGAAGAAATAAAAATAATACCTAGTTGAATTAAAATAATTATCTAAATTTATTAATTTCATTATCTTAAAAATTAATTAGTTCCGACACACTCATACCAAACGCATCAGCAATTCTAAATAAAATCAAACTATTTGGAAATACCTTTCCAGTTTCAATAGCACTAAGTGAACGTTCAGCAATATTAACAACAAATGCCAATTCAAATTGTGTCATATTGTTTTCTTTTCTTAATTCAACAATTCTTCTACCCAATTTCATTTTTATCTCCTGTTCTTCCGCCCTGCAAACCAGCTTGCTCAAGTGTCATCACCATACTAATTATCTAACACTAAAAAATAAACACCACGACGTTAACATCATATTTGCTAAATTTTTTAACTTTTTTTGCCAAATTAATCGTTTTTTCGCTATTTTTCTCAATTAATGTAAAAAAAAGATAAGCCCTAATAAGCCTATCTCTATAATATTTTTTTATTAATTTCCTCTTCAATAGTTTTTGAAACATTTACTAAAACTAAATCAACCTCTTCTAACAAATCAAAATATTCACTCACAATTGGTAAATCATTAAAGCTAGAAAGCTTGTCATTATAAAGCTCTTTATACTCCTTATAAGCCTTTAATTCTCCCTTTGATTTAGCCAAAACCATTTTTCTTTGAAGCTTTTTAATATCCTCAAAGCGCATATTTAAGTCTTCATCATTATCAATTATTTTTTCAAGGTCGTGAATTCTTTTAACCTCTTCCTCATTAGTAAATGCTTCGATTAAATCTCTTTTAGGATCACTCACAAAGTTCACCAATTAAGAACCAAGTTTTAGCCTCTGTAACTCTTACCTTTACAATTTTACCAATTAATGATAAATCATTTGATTTAAAATGAGTTAGCTTTAAATGCTCAGAATAGCCACACATCATACCTTCACCATTCTTACTTTCACCATCAACTAAAACAAGAACCTCTTTATTTAAAAATCTTTGATTACCCTTTAAGTAGCCAGCATTAACAAGCTCATTTAAACGATGAAGTCGATCTCTTTTTTCTTCATCAGAGATGCTATCCTCCATTTTTGCTGCTGGAGTGCCCTCACGTTTAGAATAAATAAAGGTAAATGCCCCTTCATATCCAACATTTCTAACAAGCTTTAAAGTATTTTGAAATTGTTCTTCAGTTTCATTTGGGAAGCCAACGATTATATCTGTTGTAATAGAAATTCCTGGTACTGCCTTTTTTAGAGCTTCTATTTTTTGCATATATTCCTCGTAGGTATATTTACGATTCATTTTCTTTAAAATCTCGTTATCGCCAGATTGAACTGGTAAATGAAGCTGAGGCATTACACTCTTACATTCAGCCATAGCCATTATTGTTTTCATATCTAAATCACGAGGATGTGATGTTGTATATCTAATTCTTTCAATTCCGGTTTTATCTAAATCATACAATAAATCACCAAAAGTATAGTCAGAACCTAAATCCTTACCATAAGCATTAACATTTTGACCTAAAAGAGTAACCTCTTTATAACCATTCAAAACTAATTCCTTAACCTCAGCAATAATCTCATCCTTAGAACGTGAACGCTCCTTGCCTCTAGTATAAGGAACAATACAATAGGTACAAAACTCATCACAGCCATACATAATATTTACCCAAGCCTTATGATGAGATTCTCTAATTTTAGGTGCATGCTCTAAAATACTACCCTCACCAGAAATAACCTCAACAACCTTTGCTTTAGACAAATAAGCCTGATAAATAAGCTTAGGAAGTGAATTTATATTATGTGTACCAAAAATTAAATCAACAAAGCTATAGGTTTCAAGTAATCTTTTTGTAGCATTCTCCTCTTGAGGCATACAGCCACAAATACCAATTAGCATATCAGGATTTTCACGCTTTGCACCCTTAAGGTTACCTAAAACACCCCAAATTCTATTTTCAGCATTTTCTCTTATAGCACAGGTATTTAATAAAACTACATCACAGGTATAAGGATCATCGCCACGCTTATAGCCCATTTGCTCCAAGATACCACTTATGACCTCACTATCAGCCTCATTACCTTGACAGCCATAAGTAAAAACATGATATGTTTTGCCAATACCTAATTTTTTATATTCATCCTTCATCTCATATTCGATGGTAGGAACCTCTTTTAAACGCATTCTTGCCTCTTTAAAATTTGGCATTGCTAATTTAATATTCTTCATTAATTTATCACCTTTTGATATTATACAACATTTTTTGAAATAAATAAAGAGTATAAAAGAAAAATGGTACCTGTGATACCATTTCATTCATTTTTTTAAATTGCTTTAACAATTAGTTTAATAGCTGTTTTAAGATTACCATCAATCAAAATATCCGAAAAAGCGGGGATTACTATTAAATCCTTTCCTGTAGGAGCTACATACCCTCTACCTATTGCAATTGCCTTAACTGCCTGATTCAAGGCCCCTGCACCAACTGCTTGAATTTCCACAACATTTTGATTTCTAAAGGCATTTGCTAGTGCTCCCGCAACACTTGACGGCTTTGATTTTGATGATACTTTTAAAATTTCCATATAATTATCCTCCTAGCATAATTATATGAGTTAAAAAAACAAATATGTTAAAACTCCAAATGAATTCTTTCAATTTTGTTTTTGATATTATTTAAATCTATAACAACAGCATTAATTTGCGTTATACCATCCATAACTGAAGCCGGAGTATAAATTCCTGTTTTAAAGCGTTCAATGATTTGCTCTCTTGATGAGCCAATTATTCCATCTCTTGGTCCACACATACCAACATCAGATATATATAGCATATTATTAATTAATCTTTCATCAGCAGTTTGAACATGGGTATGTGTACCAACAACAGCTGCTAGCTTTTCACTATAATTAAAAGCAAACGCTAATTTTTCACTAGTTGCATCACCATGAAAATCAACAATATAATAATCAGCACTAGTATTTTTTAAAATATTATCCATTGTCTTAAATGGGCAATCCAAGGCCATATCATTAAAAATTCTGCCAAGCATATTAACAATAATAAGTTTCTTATCATTATATCTAAGTTCTTTGTAGCCAACACCATAATTAGTTGTAAAATTAGCTGGTCTTACAATATTTGCATCATTAATAAAATCTTTAATTTTTGAATTAGAAAAAGCATGATTTCCAAGCGTTAGCATACTAATTTGCATTTTCATTAGCTTATCATAATTTTCTTTGGACAATCCTCTTCCACGATAAGCATTTTCGGCATTGGCTAAAACAATATTAATTTTATAGTCATTTTTAATTTTTGGCAATTCATTAGCTAAAACATCAATAGCTTTTTCGCCATAAATATCTCCTAAAAACAAAATACGCATAATTTCCTCCTCTTTAGAAAAAAAAGATATTCAAATTGAATATCTTTATTTAGCTACATCAACAGCACGCATCTCTCTTATAACTGTAACCTTAATAGTTCCTGGATAAGATAGCTTTTCTTCAATTTGCTCTTTAATTTGACGAGCAACATTGATAACCTCTAAATCATCGATTTGATCTGGATTAACAATTACACGAACCTCACGTCCTGCTTGAACAGCAAATGATGATTGAACACCCTTAACACTATTAGAAATTTCCTCAAGTGCTTCAAGACGTTTAACATAATTTTCTAAGCTGTCGCTTCTAGCTCCAGGTCTTGCTGAGCTTAAAGCATCTGCTGCTGCAACAAGTACTGCAATAATAGTTTTTGGCGCTACATCCTCATGGTGAGAGGCAATTGCATCAATAACCTCTTTTGGTTCATGATACTTATTAGCAAGTTCAACACCAATCTCAACATGGCTACCCTCAACCTCATGGTCTACAGCCTTACCGATATCATGAAGTAATCCTGCTCTTCTTGCTAAAATTTCATTTTCACCAATTTCCGCTGCAAGCTTACCAGCTATCATAGCAGTTTCAATACTATGGCTTAATACATTTTGACCAAAGCTTGTTCTGTAATAAAGACGACCAATTAATCTTACTAAATCAGGATGGATTTTACCAATACCTGTTTTAAAGACAGCCTCTTCGCCCTTTTCACGAATATCCATTTCAACTTCGCTACGACAACGCTCAACAACCTCCTCAATTCTTGCTGGGTGAATTCTTCCATCACTAACAAGAATCTCTAAAGATTTTTTAGCAATCTCACGTCTTACAGGATCAAATCCTGATAAAACTACAGCCTCAGGAGTATCATCAATAATTAAGTCTACACCTGTTAAAGATTCAAGCGTACGAATATTTCTACCTTCACGGCCAATTATTCTACCCTTCATCTCATCAACTGGAAGAGAAACTGTACTTACAGTTGTTTCACTGACAGTTTCACTGGCATATTTTTGAATAGCTAAAGCTAATATATTCTTACTCTTAGCCTTAACCTCAGCCTTTGCCTTCTCCTCCTCGTCTTTAATATAAGTAGCAATCTCACTACTCATATCCTCGCGCACCTTTGTCATAATAATCTTTCTTGCGTCTTCTTTAGAAAGATTGGCAATTTCACATAATTTAGCCTCTTGTTGTTTTAATACCTCATCGACTTTGATATTTAGTTGTTCTAATTCAGTTTTCTTTTCGTCTAATTTGCTTTCCTTAGCACTAAGAGAGTCCTCACGTCTATCAAGATTAGCACTTCTTCGATCTAGGGAATCCTCACGTTGATTTAACTTGTTCTCTAATTCTACTACAACACTTTTTCTTTCTTTAATATCACGTTCAGCCTCTTGCTTTAGTAAATTTCTTTCAGAAACAGATTCTTTTTTTGTTTTTTCCGCTTGAGCTGCTGCTTCATCTAAAAGCTTTTGAGCCTCAATTTTTGCATCTTCAATTAATTTTTCAGAAGAAGCTTTAGTTTGACCTAAAGATTTCTCGTGAATTTTAATTCTGACAAAATAACCTACTAAACTACCAATAACTAAAGTACAAAGAGCGATAACTATGCTTAAAATAACCGTCGCACCAAGCATCGCTAACATAGTTTCCTCCATTGTTTAAATAATTAATATTCGAATATTTATCCCTTAAAAAATCTATTCGATATTTTGATTATACTAAAAAAAAAGCTAATAGTCAATTGACAAAGTCCTTATTTTGGTATTATTTTATTATTATCATCTTTATATATTGAATTTTTAGACAATTTAAGATAAAATATTATAGAAAGTTGAGGTTTTTCACAATGAGTAAAGTTAACATGAAAAATAAAGAAAAAATAAAAGTTCCAAGAAACCTAATATATATATCAACAATTTTATTAACTATTATCGTATTATTTTTTATTTGGTTTGGTGTTGAATATTCAGCAAATAAGGTTAAACCATTTAAGGATGAATTTACTGATACTAAATATAAGGCTGTAAAGGCTAAGGATATTACTGATTTTACATTTGATTTTTACTGTACAGAATATTTTTCATCAAGTTCAAAACAAGTTAAATTTCAAGCTACTGCTTATGATAAAAAAGATGGTGTTGGTAAAATTACAAACGTTAATTTAAAAATGATGATGGCTGCTGATTGGGTTGGCTATACATCTAACGTATCAAGTAGCACTACCCTAAAGGATAGCGATAAATGGTGGAGTTCAACAGATCATGAAGAAGGCAAAGATGATCCAACATCTTTCACTAAAGCTTCACTTTTAGTAACTGGCATTGATAAATCATATCCTATTAAGTCATTCTTCTTTGGAATGAAGGTTACACCAAAGGCATATGTTCTTCTAACCTATACACAAACTAAAAATGGTAAGGCAACAGATAAAAAATATCTTATTGAATATTCATTTAAGGAATATTGGAGTGATAAAAATTCACAATAATCTTGCTTGCTTAATAATGAAGGCTTCGGCCTTCTTTTTTTTAAGAAAAAAATAGGCTTATAGCCTATATAGTATATTTATTCGTTAATTCTTTTAATTTATCTAGAGTAATGCCAAAAAGATTAATTCGTTTTAAAAATGTCTTAGCATTAGGAGCTCCAATGTTTAATTCTTCTGATATTTTATTACGAATAATTAATGAGTTAACATTTCCAATTAAACCAAGCTCATATAAATCATTTATAGTTATATTTGCACTAACATTTTTAGGTGTATAAACCTTTCTTAAAGCCTCTATTAT
>CALCWU010000241.1 GCA_937905855.1 uncultured Mollicutes bacterium | reverse complement strand
AAATAACAGGGGCAATTAGTAACAAATAATTATTCCATTTTAATAAAAGCTTAACTACTAAATCATTAGTCATATGAGTTAATAGTGGATTAGCATAAAACCACAACAAGCAAACCAAAATATATGAAGACAAAATTATCATTAAAGTAGACCATACTCTAAATCCATAATAAATGTTCTTTCTAATTTTTTGTCTTTCGAGCTTATTTAAAGCCTCATAAGCTGAATTTTTATTTCCGTTTACATCAAAATATTTTTTACACAAAGCTTTTGATTTTTTGTTTTTAATAAATATCACTAAAGAAACTGCTGCTAAAACAATTGAGCATCCAGCAATTCCAAAATCAAATGTCTTTTCAATAATTATTCCTTTTTTAATAATTACACGATAAATGAATTCAAATGCGCCCCAAATAAAGAAAATAAAGCTAAATAAAGCAACTAATTCCTTTGAAAAATAATGACGTCTAAATTCATTAAGCTTTGAGGTTGATTCATCTACCTCATTAGATATTTTAGCTGGTTCGTTATCTTCATCATTAAAATCATCAGCAAGAATAGGCTTCTTTAATTCCTTTATTTCACCTTGATCTTCCTCAGCATGAGCAAAATCAGGTGCTGGAACACTAAACATTTCATCACTAACATTTTCATTTGTATTAGGAGCTATAGGCTTATGCAATACTTCCTTAATACTTACTGGTGCTGATAATGCAAGGGCATCATATGCTTCACAGCATATTGTATTACAGCAAATACGATTCATATTAAATTTAGAATTAAGCTCAACAATATTTTGATTTTGATATTCCTTAACAAAGCTATAATATAAATTAAAGACTTTTTTTGCAAAATCAATCGAAGTATCTTTTCCTTTGGCATATGAAAGTGAATATTTAACATATTGCTCAGATATTTTTTTAGCTTTAGGACTGTTATATGAATAATTTTTAAAATTAGCTAAATTAAAGAATGGATATCCTGAATAAAAAACTTTTTTAAAATCAAAATCGATATCCTTATGAACTAAATCATATAAAGAATATAAAAAATCTTTGTTTTTTTCATAAGCAATTGTTTTTTCAAGTCCAACAACCATAGATAAAGAATATAAAAAATCAGACCTTCTGGTGATACCATAAAACATCTTTATAGGATCTTTTTCATTTAAGCATTGTTCTAAAAATAAATCAAGTGATTTATACATAGAGTTTTTACTAAAATGCATAAAGAAATAATAGTATACAAAATCACTATTTCCATTAGCCTCAAGTAATGGTAATTGTCTTACAAAACTATCATTATCATTTTCTAATTTAATTAAATCCTTTAAATATAAATGACTCACACATTTATCTTCTATGAAAGCTTTAATACCAGGAACAATTAATGAATATTGCTGTTCCATATATAAAGCCATAGCTTTTAAATCTTTAAAGAACTTTCCCTTTATGCAAATTCCAAGCTCAGGGGCTAAAAAATGAATCAAAGAGGTTAAAACGTTATCTAAATACTTACATCTTTTAATTTCTATTTTCATTTGACCATATATAAAAGGATCATTCTTTAGAAAATAATTTAAAAAAACCTCATAATCATTATTAACTTGAGCAATTGCTTCATTCCAATTATCAGCAAAAGCAGTTGCTAGCTCTTTGTAGTCATTATAAGGTTTATTTTTAAAAATAAAAGTCGCATTTTGTTTCATCGTTTTCAAACTAGTGCAAGCTGCACTTCTCCTTTCAATTTATTTTTTATTATATCACAAAATCATTTTTATTGCACTAAATTTAAGAAAAAAAATGCTATTTTATAAGCATTTTTCATCATTTGATTAAACAATTAACAAGTTCTATTTTTTCTATGAACAACCAATTCATATATTAAATTTATTATAGACATATAAAAATAAAGAATAAAAACAAGCAATAATACTAGTTTAACTTGGGTAATATTTAATAATCTAATACCAAATTTCATTGTATGATTAAATAAATAAATTCTTTCAAAAGTTATATAAAATAATATGCTTATGGTACAAAAAACAAAAGCTGATACTAGTTTTGAACGTAAATCACAAATAATTTTTTTTCTTCTTTCAAAATTAAATTCATTTAAAATAGTATATTTTTCTTTATTTAGTAAATAATAAATGAATTTATTTATTATATAAATTATGAATATTAATCCTATAAATAAATAGCCCTTTATAACATTTGATTTATAGGAAATATCTATATAATTATAAAGCTTAGCAAATGCAAATGCATCTATTGATAAAGTATCTAAAATTAATTCATTTTCTTTTAAAAATGAAGCTATTTCTTCTATTTTATTTGAATCAACTAATAAATAAAATGGTAAATATCCTGAGGCTATATTAATATGTTTTTTAATCAATTTCTCAAAAAGGTTTTTTGTTATAAGTATTTCATCATCAGTTGTAAAATAATAATTAATATCATCAAGATTAAAAGATTTATAATCTGTTTCATTTTTTCCTTCATAAGAAATGCTTAAAACCTCTTCTTTAGTTGATAAAGGAAAATAGATTGCCTTTTCATCACCTTCAATTAAATAAATATTTGCTTTTGCTAAGGTTAAATTAAACCCATTATTAATTCTAATATCCATAAGAAGCGAATTTCCAATTTGCTTAGAATAATGATAAAAACATAAATTATAAAATGTTTGTTCATTAATGATACAAATTAATCTTTCATCAATAAAATTATTTAAATAAACAAATTCGAAATTTGTATAATTATCAAAGCCACCACTATATATTAAATTTTTAGCAATATATTCTTTATGTGTAAATGGTACATATATTTTATTATTTTCAATCTTTGCTCCATTATATTCATCCATAATTATTGCATTATAATCAAGATTTAAAAATTTATGAATACTAATTCCTTTATATAAATAATCATAATTATAATTTTTATTATCCCATGTTAGCTTTTCAAGCTCTTTTTTATTATAATAATTATCTGGTGAAATTATATTTAAAAACTTATCATTCTCATTATAAATCATTGTTTTATAATAATTATCAAAGGAATTAAGCTTTGATTCATAAAAAAAGAAAGCTGACAGAATTAAAAAAACGAAGCAAATTGGCAGTATGCATATAGATGAAATCTCATTATATATTCTTTTATGTTTATATTTAATTTTTTCTTTTTTGATAATTTGGATATCCCCAACATTTTTATATTCAAATTCACTTGATAAATTGATATCATAATCTGCGTATTGCATTGCTCTTTTTGAATTAGATATATAAATAATAATTTTTCGTTTTGCTAAATCCTTTAAATATAAAAATATGTCATTTTCTAGTTTTGGATTTAAATTAGTAGTAACCTCATCTAACAGTAAAATTGATTTAGAAGTTAAAATATGTATTAGTAAATAAAGTCTTTGTCTTTCACCTTTAGAAAAATATTTAACTTTATTATTTTTTAAATTGTTTAAGGCAAATGCATTAATTTCTTTTTGATATTCATCAATTTTTAGTCCAAGCATTGAAAATGTTTCTTTCATATTTAAGCTATCAAAAATATGCTCTTCAAATCGTACATATGAAATATACTCGTTTATAGAATTTAAGATCCTACCATTATCAACCATTAAAGAATCATTTATATAAATTCTACCAAGAGCAGATATATTACCAGAAATTATATTAAACAAAGTTGTTTTTCCAATACCATTTCTTCCACTTACTAAATATAAACCATAATTTGAAATCTCAATATTAACATCCTTAAAAATTATTCTATCATTAATATCATAGCATAGGTTTTGAATTTTTAATGAATTCATAATCATAACCTACTTTTCATAATTTTTAAACAACAAAATCTAAATAATGATATTATTATATAGCTTATAATTCCTAAAATAAGTGAATAAAACAAAAAATATGAAATGTTCCAAAAAATTTTAATATTATCTAAGTTTAATAATAAACTTATTATTTTAGAAAAAATAGTAGAAAATATCGTTATAAAAACTATAATAAATAAATCTACAATTTTATATAATTTTAAAATTTGTTGTATAGGTATTGATGCCTGCAATAAAAATTTATATTTCTTTCTTAAGAATAAAAAAACAAAAGATATACACAAAATAACACTACCACAAACACCTACAATAGTTAAATATTTATTATCATAATATTTTGAATTAATTTGCTCTAGCATATAATTATAATAATTTGATCTATTAATTTTAAATATTTCTTTATTTGTATGAAATTTAATAGTATCATTTAATTTGCATAGTTCTTCTAATTTAACATCTGATGTTAAATAATAAGCCTCTCTAATGGCAATTTCATCTAAAATTTCACCAAATGATTTACAATTTGGGGCAATATATTCATAATAAAAGCTTCTTGGAACAACAATACTACCCCATTCATTTAAATTACAATTATTAAGATAATTTGTTACCGTAGTTCCATAATTCATATATTTATCAAGTTCAACATTTGCAAAACAAAGTCTAGTTTTGTTAACAAAAAAGCTCTTTTTAATGATTTTCGTACCAACGATAATTTCAAAATCAATATTTGAATCATACCATCCATCAAATGATGGATATGTTGAAATAGCACATTCATTTTCACTATTTAATTTATAATAAAATTCATCATTATTAATAAAATCAGGCTGAATGATGAATGGCTTATTATTAATAGTTACAAATGAAGAATTATAGAAATATTGATTTATATATATGAAGGTCTTTTTATTTACATATAATTCATCAGCAAAGATT